>JAEDNF010000072.1 GCA_016302655.1 Oscillospiraceae bacterium
ACAGCAATATATGCCTTGACTATCTCAACACACTTCTCATAGCTCATACTGCTGGTGTCAAGACAAAGGTTATAGTTTCTTGCGTCTGTCCAGTCACGGCCGGTATAATGACGATAGTATTCGCTGCGGCTCTTGTCTTCCCTCTCGATGAGCTTCTTTGCTTCTTTTTCGTCAAGGCCGTACTTATCGTAGATATTCTTGACGGAAGTCTTAATATCTGCGTAGATAAACAGCTTTATCACATTCTTGCGGTCCCTGAGGATATAATCGGCGCATCTGCCGACTATAACAGCCGCATCTTTCTTATCTGCAATATCGTTGATTATCTTTGCGGTATAATTGAACAGATTGCGGTCGGAGGTAAAGTCCTTGCTGTCAGGCTCGATAAGCTCGCCTGTGTATATCTCTTCACGGGCAAAGATAGAGCTTTTTACCTTTTCATCAACTCTGCCGAACAGTTCCTCGTTTATTCCGCTTTCATCACTTGCCATTCTGATTATCTCTTTGTCATAATAGGGAATATCAAACTCTTTGGCAAGCATCTTGCCGATAGTTCTGCCGCCGCTGCCCATTTCTCTGGCTATAGTAATAATCTGTCCCATATGCCCTCCTTATTCTCCGAGATATGCTTTTTTTACGGAATCGTCGTTTATAAGATCGGACGCCGCACCCGAAAGCGATATCTTTCCTGTCTCAAGAACATAAGCTCTGTCGGCTATGGAAAGTGCCTTCTTAGCATTCTGCTCAACGAGCAGTACGGTCGTACCCGACTCTCTTATAGTCTGAATAATATCGAAAATATTGCTTACGAAAATAGGCGAAAGTCCCATTGAGGGTTCGTCCATAACGATTATTTTAGGCTTTGACATAAGCGCTCTGCCCATAGCGAGCATCTGCTGTTCGCCTCCCGAGAGCGTACCTGCTATCTGAGTTTTTCTCTCTGCAAGACGAGGGAATCTTTCATAAACCATCTCTATGTCTTTGGATATATTCTCCTTGTCTTTTCGTGTGAATGCGCCCAGCTTCAGATTGTCAAGTACCGTAAGGTTCTGGAATATTCGTCTTCCTTCGGGTACATGGGCTATTCCCATCTCTACTATCTTATGTGCCGGAGTCTTGGTAAGCTCTACTCCGTTGAAGGTTATCGAACCGCTTTTTGCATGAAGCAGACCGGTTATTGTATGGAGCGTTGTCGTCTTTCCTGCACCGTTAGCACCGATAAGGGCGATTACCTCGCCTTCGTTGACTTCAAAGGATATACCCTTGAGGGCTGCAATCATACCGTAATTTACATAAAGGTCTTTTATTTCAAGCATTGCCATTTTTCTGCACCCTCCTTAATCTCCGAGATATGCCGTGATAACTTCGGGATTATTGAGGACATCGCTTGTCTTGCCCTCGCATAAAAGCTGACCGAAATTAAGCACAGACAGTTTTTCACATATTCCGGATACAAGAGACATATCGTGCTCGATTAAAAGTACCGTCATATCAAAGTTATCTCTTACAAAGCGGATAGTGTTCATAAGTTCAGCTGTTTCGTTGGGATTCATACCTGCGGCAGGTTCATCAAGAAGAAGCAGTTTAGGCTGTGTAGCAAGCGCTCTTGCGATCTCCAGCTTTCTCTGGTCACCGTAAGGAAGATTTGCCGCAAGTAAATCAGCCTTGATGTCAAGCTCGAAAACGCTGAGCAGTTCCATTGCCTTCTTATCCATTTCTTTTTCCGTGGAGAAGAAACGGGGCATTCTGAAAACGCCTTCTGCCGTGCTGTACTTATAATGATTGTGAAGTCCTACCTTAACATTATCAAGAACGCTCATCGCCTTGAACAGTCTTATATTCTGGAATGTACGGGCAACTCCCGCACGGTTGATATCAATTGTGCTTTTGCCTGTGATATTCTGCCCGTCAAGCATAATAACACCGTTTGAGGGCTTATATACTCCTGTGAGCATATTAAAGACCGTAGTCTTTCCTGCACCGTTGGGACCTATGAGACCGTAAAGCTCGCCCTTTTCAATGGTAACGCTGAACTCGTCAACGGCACGAAGACCGCCGAAAGATATTCCTAAATTTTTAACTTCAAGAAGTGCCATTTACTTGACCTCCTTTGTTTTAGGTTTTATTATCATATTTTTCAGCTTTATTATCTGGTCTTTAAGCCAATTCAGAACAGAAATGATAAGATTTCTTGCCTTTTCGTTTGAAGTGCATATCATCATTACTATCAGAACTATAGAATAGATGAGCATTCTGTAGTTGTTGATGCTTCTGAGCACCTCGGGGAGCAATGTCAGCACTATTGCGGCGATAACGCTTCCTCTTATATTACCGATACCGCCGAGTACGACGAATACGAGTATCAGTATCGACATATTATAATCGAACTTTGCCGCCTGCAGCGTTGCGTAGTTATGCGAGTAAAGAGCGCCGGCGAGACCTGCAAGAAAAGCGGTAAGAGCAAAGGTTATCAGCTTGTACTTTGTGATATTAAGACCTACCGACTCAGCCGCTATAGCGTTATCACGGATAGCCTTTACAGCTCGGCCTGTTCTTGAATTGATGAAGTTGTATGAAATAATCAGCGTTATCATCAGCAGAACGAATCCGATCACGAATGTGGAATCCTGCGGAACGCCCTTTACACCGAGCGCACCACGGATTATTTCCGTACCGTCTTCCGCAAGGTTCATATCCGCCTGATTAAGAGCGATATGGAGTCCGTTGCTGTCGATGCCGACATAAAGCGCCGCAAATACATTCTTGATAATTTCACCGAATGCAAGCGTTACTATCGCAAGATAGTCGCCTCTCAGACGGAGAACCGGTATTCCTATAAGTATGCCGAATACTGCCGCACATATTCCGCCGACAAGAATTGCAAGCGGGAAACGAATCCATGCAACCGTTATAGATTCATTGGTTGCTATTGAAAACAGTGCGCTTGAATATGCGCCTACGCACATAAATCCTGCCTGTCCGAGACTGAGCTCGCCGAGTATACCGACTGTGAGGTTAAGCGAAACCGCAAGAATCGAATATACGCA
The DNA here is from genome assembly GCA_016302655.1 of Oscillospiraceae bacterium. Classification (GTDB taxonomy): domain Bacteria; phylum Bacillota; class Clostridia; order Oscillospirales; family Ruminococcaceae; genus Ruminiclostridium_E. The sequence goes on from JAEDNF010000072.1 coordinate 3,048, forward strand.
AAGCGGAACAAGAAGTCCCTCTATCTGACTTGAAACATTGCCTGTAGATGATAAAACCATCATTATTACAAAGGCGACAATAACCATTATATATGTTGTAAAGCTCTGCTTGGTCTGGGGCTTTAGCATTCTCGCTTTTGCCAGGGTCGTTTTATTACTCATAAAAACCATTTCCTTCCCTTATTATACTTTCTCTCTTACCTTCTTGCCAAGTATTCCCGTAGGCTTTACGATAAGGACGAGAATAAGCACTGCAAAAACGATAGCGTCAGACAGCTGAGGCGAAATATATGCTCTTCCGAGTATCTCTATAACGCCTATCAGTATGCCGCCTATCATAGCACCGGGTACCGAGCCGATACCGCCGAATACAGCGGCAACGAAAGCCTTTATACCGGGCATTGCGCCGGTAGTATTCTGAAGAGTGGGATATGCCGAGCAAAGAAGTGCACCGGCGATAGCCGCAAGTCCCGCACCGATTGCAAAGGTAAGAGATATTGTTCTGTTTATGTTTATACCCATAAGCTGAGCCGCATCCTTATCCTCTGATACAGCGAGCATTGCTCGTCCGCTCTTGGTCTTCTTTATGAACAGTGAAAGTCCGACAACTATCAGAATCGAAATTATGATAGCTACGATAGTTTCACCCGTGATTACTATCTGACCGTCGAAAAGGGATATGGACGGTATATTTACTACCGATGTGAAGTTGACGGGCTTTTCTCCGAACAACAGCAGCGCCGAGTTCTGCAGGAAATAGCTTACACCAATCGCCGTTATAAGTACCGAAAGTGAAGTAGCCTGTCTCAGCGGCTTATAAGCAATCTTTTCGATAACGATTCCGAGTACGGTGCAGGCGATAACCGCAAGAAGCACCGAAATATAAGGATTGATCTGGAACGATGTCATCGAATAAAAGATAACATATCCGCCGACCATAATTACATCTCCGTGTGCAAAGTTAAGCATCTTGGCGATACCGTATACAAGTGTATAACCGAGCGCTATAACAGCATATATGCTTCCGAGACTTATGCCGTTTATCAGGTTATTGAGAAAACCCATTTTACATACATTCCTTCCCTGAATGAAGGTGATCTGAGTCGATTCACCTTCAAAAAGATATACTTTTAATCGTTCTTTTAATTATATCACAGCAATCAGCATTTTGCAACATTTTTTTGCCGATAATTCAAAAAGACCGACAGGAAAAATCCTGCCGGCCTTAATTGATATTAATTTGCCTATTTTGCCGTATTATTCAAGAGCAGAATAGTTGCCGTCCTTGATAACTACAGCCTTAGGAGCCTTGGAAACTTCGCCGCCTGCTGTCCATGTCATACCTGTACCTGTAAGACCATCGAAGCTGAAGTCAGAAGCAGTGATGCCTGCCTTGAGCTTTTCACAGATATCAGAAGCGCTCATGTCGCCAGTGATGTTCTGTGTCTCGATAAGCTTAGCAAGAATCTTTACGCCGTCATAAGCGTCAGCAGCGAACTGGTTGGGAGTTTCGTTGTTGTATGCTTCCTTGTAAGCCTTAACGAAATCCTGTGTAGCCTGATCCTTAGAATCTGCTGCGAAAGGAGTTAAGAGCATAACGCCTTCAGCAAGAGCAGTATCGAAGTTTTCAATGCTTGTAATACCGTCAAGACCGTCGCATCCGAAGAACTTGGGTGCATAGCCTACATTTTTGCTCTGTGTGAGTATAAGAGAAGCTTCCTGATAGTAGATGGGAAGGAATACGAGCTCAGCGCCCTTATTCTTGCAGTCAGCTATCTGAGCCGAGAAGTCAGTCTTGCTGTCCTTTGTGAAAGACTGCTCTGATACGAGCTCAAGACCCTTAGCCTGAGCTTCTTTCTTGAATGCATTGTAGATACCCGAAGAATAAGCGTCGGAGCTGTCGTAGATAACGCCTACCTTGGTTGCTACCTTGTTGTCTGCGATATAGTCTGCAGATGCTTTACCCTGGTTGGGGTCTGTGAAGCAGATCTGGAAGCAGTTGTCATTAGCGATTACATCCTGTGCAGAAGCAGAGGGAGTGAACTGGAATATGTTATCAGCCTTTGACTTGTCGATAACTGCAAGGCAAGAACCTGTAGTAACAGTACCCAGGAAAATCTGCATACCCTGATCCTTAAGTTTGTTGTATGCATTTACTGCCTTGTCGCCGGGGTCAGCTTCGTCATCTTGAAATACGAGCTTTAATGTGTTGCCGTTAACGCCGCCTGCTGCGTTGATTTCTTTAACTGCAAGCTCGATAGCGTTCTTAACGCCTACACCGTACTGAGCTGCGGAACCTGTGAGGGGGCCGCTTCCGCCGATTACTATTGTCTTACCTGTGCCGTTTGCATCGCCTTCACCGTTTGTAGCAGCGTTTGAAGAACAGCCTGCGAAGCAGGATACTGCAATTGCAGCAGCTGCTGACATTGCAAGAATTCTTTTTAAACTCTTCATTTTTTGTCTCTCCTTGTTTTGATTTGTATGCATTTGCATACATCGTTTTTCCTTACCTGCTTATATTATCACGCTTTTGCAAGTTTGTCAATGTGAATTTTCACAAAATTGAACTTGCATTGTGCCTCGATATTGTGATAATATAGATATTTTCCGTAGTTCGTACCGTTATACATCTCAATAAAAGCTTAAGTCAGTGCTCTGTCTTGTATTTTCCGGCGAAATCTGATATAATACTATCATATAGGGAAAGTGAGGCATTTATGGCATTTGATAAGCTGACAGGCACATTTGAATCATCGAACGGAACCGATAACTGTGCCTACTATATATATGTTCCCACCATAGGAAATATCAGAGGAATAATTCAGATATCCCACGGGATGTGCGAGTATATTGAGCGATATGAGCATTTTGCCGAATTTCTTACCGCAAAAGGATATATCGTCTGCGGCAATGACCACTTAGGACATGGCAACAGCGTAAAATCAAACGACGATCTCGGATACTTTGCCCAAAAGGACGGATGGAGTCATCTTGTAAACGACCTCCACCGTATGACGATATTGATGAAAAAGAAATATCCTGCCCTGCCTTACATCCTGATAGGGCACAGTATGGGCAGTTTTATAGCAAGGCTGTATCTTACACGCTTTCCGAATGAGCTTTGCTGTGCGGTAATAATGGGAACGGGCGATGATAAAGCATTGTCGGAAATCGGCGTCAGAGCTACGCAGTCGGTAAAGGCTGTAAAGGGCGAGCGTTTCCGCAGTGACAAGCTGAACACGCTTATTTTCGGAGTATACAACGACAGGATAAAGAACAGCAAAACGATATATGACTGGCTTACGCACGATACCGAAGTCGTGAAAAAGTATATGGACGATGAAAAGAGCAACTTTGTATTTACTGCCAGCGGATTTGTAGACCTTACTACCCTTCTTCGCAGAGTTTCAAGCGCCGAGTGGGCACAGAAGGTGCCAAAGAAGCTGCCTATTATTCTTATGTCGGGAACTGCAGACCCGGTCGGCGGCTACGGAAAAGGCGTGCGTAATGTATACGCAAAGCTCATCGACGAAGGATGCAATGTTGATATAAAGCTATATCCGGGCGCACGGCACGAGCTTGTCAACGAAACAATGAAAGAGATAGTTTTCGATGATATTCTGAACTGGATAGACAGAAAAGTAAACGGACTTACAGGAAATTATGAATTTTAACCGAGGTAAAAAGAATGAAAGACGGATTTATCAAAGTAGCGGCGGCAACTCCTTCTATAAAGGTTGCTGACTGTGACTACAACTCAAAGCAGATAATCGCTCTTGCAAAAGTACTTTCTAAAAAAGGCGTAAAGCTTGCGGTTTTCCCGGAGCTCTGCATAACGGGATATACCTGTCAGGATCTTTTCTTTCAGACTGCCCTGATAGACGGTGCTAAGAGCGCACTTTGGGATATTGCAAAAAAACTTGCAAAGCTTGATATGATAACGGTTGTAGGCCTACCCGTATCACATAACGGTAATCTGTACAACTGTGCCGCCGTTTTGTATCACGGCGAAGTTCTGGGATATGTTCCAAAACAGTATCTGCCTAACTACAATGAGTTCTACGAAATGCGCCACTTTACCGCATGGAACGGGGAAAACTCATTCGATATCCAAGACAATGTTCCGTTCGGTACAGACTTCATATTCAGGTGCCATGAATGTGAAGATTTTTCTTTCGGCATTGAGCTGTGTGAAGATTTATGGGCGCCGTGTCCCCCTTCGGGCAACCTTGCGCTTATGGGTGCGAATATTATACTTAATCTTTCCGCAAGCAACGAGATGATCGGCAAATCGGAATACCGCCGTTCACTTGTGCAAAATCAGTCGGCAAGACTTATTTCCGGCTATGTTTACTGCTCAGCAGGCGAGGGCGAATCTACGCAGGATTTAGTATTCTCCGGTCATAACATAATAGCCGAAAACGGAAGCGTGCTTGCCGAAAGCAAATTGTTCTCGGGCGAATATTCCATCAGCGAGATAGATGTGAATAAACTCGCTTTTGAACGCAGGAAGAATACATCATTTGTAACAGGTAAGAATTTCTATCATCAAATAAACGCTATATCATTCTCAATGTCGCTTACCGACACTGAGCTGACAAGGTTCGTTACACGCACACCGTTTATCCCCTACTCTACAGATGAGAAAGACAAGCGCTGTGAGCTTATCCTT
>JAEDNF010000073.1 GCA_016302655.1 Oscillospiraceae bacterium
AGACCTTGCTCTGCGTTATCTTGATCCGTACGGCTTCAAGGAAATCGAGTCGCTTCTTGATGTTCATAAGGACGAGCGCAACACATTCATCGACAAGATAAAGGGAATGATACAGGAGCGCATATCCGACATCCAGCCGCCCCCGATAATAGAGGGCAGAGTCAAGAGCATATACAGCATCTACAAGAAGGTTTATGTCAAGGGTAAGGATTTTTCCGAGATATATGATATATATGCCGTGAGAATAATTCTCCAGACAGTTGTAGAGTGCTATAATGTGCTCGGAGTTATCCACGATATGTTCAGACCTATACCGTACAGATTCAAGGACTATATAGCAATGCCCAAGCCTAACCGCTATCAGTCGCTTCATACAACGGTAATAGGAAGGGAAGGCATACCCTTTGAAGTACAGATAAGAACGCAGGAAATGCACAATACAGCGCAGTACGGCGTTGCAGCTCACTGGAAGTATAAAGTAGGAATCCAGGGAAGCGTAGCAGGCGAAAAGCGCTTTGACTGGATAAGACAGCTTCTTGAACAACAGCAGGAGGCTGATGATGTTGAACAGATATCGGAGGCTATAAAGGTTGACCTTGCGCCCGATGATGTATATGTATTCACGCCTAAGGGCGATGTAATCACGCTTCCTGCAGGCTCAAATGTTATCGATTTTGCCTATGCTATTCATACGCAGGTCGGAAACAAGATGACCGGCGCTAAGGTCGGCGGCAGAATGGTAACTTTTGACCACACTCTGCACACAGGTGATATCGTAGAAATTCTGACAAGCGGAAGCGACAACTACGGACCAAACCGCAACTGGAGCGAAATTGCTAAGACCAATGAAGCCAAAGCGAAAATCAGGGCGTGGTTCAAGCGTGAACGCAGAGAAGAGAATATTGAGTGCGGCAAGGCGGCATTTGAAAAAGAAGTCCGCAGAAATAATATAATCATTGATGACGAAATTCTGCTTGATGCTGCTCATCGCCAGCGTTTGTCCACAGTTGACGACCTTTACGCCGCAATAGGCTACGGCGGTGTACAGCTTACCAAGATAATCACAAGGCTGAAAGAAGAACAGATAAAACAACAGCGTCTTAATGCGGCTCAGGCTCAGTCTATCGATATCGAAAAGACAATAGCGGATAACAATAAGAGAGCGCAGAAGAACGGAGTTGTGCTTGACGGAATTGACGACTGTGCGGTGAAGTATGCACAGTGCTGTAATCCTCTTCCGGGTGATGAAATAATGGGCTTTATTACCCGTGGTTACGGCGTATCTATCCATAAGGCGGACTGCCAGAATGTGCGGCTCGGTATGCAGGGAGAGAACAAGGACAGATGGGTAAAGGCTCACTGGGCGGTTAATTCGAGCAGTGCATTCAGAGCAACTATTGATATTATCGCCGAAGACAGAACCGCACTTATTGCCGATGTTACAACAGCTATTGCAAGCAACCATCTGCCGATACATGAGATAAACGCTCATTATCTCAAAAACGGAAACGCCAATATAGTTATTACTATAGAAGTCAGCGGCATCGACCAGCTGAAGAGTATGATATTAAGACTTCAGAAGGTGCCGGGAGTCATATCGGCTGAAAGGACAGGTAAACTGTAATGGAGATAAAAACGCTCACCTTAGGACAGCTTGATACCAACTGCTATATCGTAATCAGTGCGGCAGGCAATGCGGCGGTAATTGATCCTGCAGACGATGCACAGAAGATACTTGATGCGCTTAAAGCAGAAAATGCCGAGCTTAAAATGATACTTCTGACTCACGGACACTTTGACCATACGGGAGCCGTTGCACAGCTCAAGGAAGAAACCGGCGCAAAGGTATATCTACACGAAAAAGACGAATGTATGACCGATGATACGATAAAAAATGTAGCTTATCTTTGCCCCGGTTTTGAGTATAAGCCTTATACGGTAGATAATATGCTGTCAGAAGGCGACATAATAAGGCTTGATGAGATAGAGTTTTCGGTTATCAATACACCGGGACACACAGCAGGAAGTGTGATGTTCTTTGCGGAAAACTGCATATTCGCAGGGGATACGATATTTGAAGGCTCGGTAGGACGCACGGATTTTTATTCCGGCGATTATACCGCCCAGAAAAAAAGCCTTGCAAGAATTGCGGCTCTGAGAGAGGACTATATTATTTATCCCGGTCACGGCAGTTCCACTACCTTAAACCAGGAGAAAAAGTTCAATCCTTATCTCTCCGTAGACCCGATGAGCTTCTTCGGATAAAATGATAGATTCGTTATATTTTAGTAAAGAAGCGTCGGTATATGCCTATGAGCTTGAACGGCTGATACGGAATTTTTCGCTTCCTCATAAGCTAAATATATTTGTTGACAAATCGCCCGAAAAAGATAACTATGCGGCTTTTTCGGCTGAGTGCGGTACGCTGTCGGTAAAGGTAAGCGAAAGCGGCAATAAAGCTGAAGAGACAGCACAGAATATCGATGAACCCGAGCGTGAGAACACGCTGTGTTCAATGCTTTGCAGATGTATGAAGCGGCTCGGTTATCCTGCTTTGCCGTGGGGAATACTCACAGGTGTGCGACCGATAAAGTATATCCGCAGTATATATGAAAAAATCCGCCCCGAAGAAAAGGCGGAGAAGTATATAAAAGAAGTATTGCTTGTAAGCGATAAGAAATTACAGCTTGCAAAAAATGTGATACGCTTGCAGGAACCCGTACTCAGCACGCTTGATTTAAAGAAGATAAGCCTTTATATATCAATTCCGTTCTGCCCGTCAAGGTGCAGTTATTGTTCGTTTATATCTGCGTCGGGAGAGAACTTAACAGGCATTGTCGATGATTATTTCGAGTATCTTTTGAAAGAACTCGGAATATATGCGGATATAGCAAACAGATACGGACTGACTGTTGACAGCGTGTATATAGGCGGCGGTACGCCGACAATACTGTCTGCTGTTCAGCTGTCGAGGCTTGTTGATATGATAGGCAGATTCCCGACAGACACGCTAAGAGAATTTACCGCAGAGGCAGGCAGACCGGATACCATTACGCCGGACAAGCTTACAGCGCTTAAAAACGGCGGAGTACGCCGCATATCGATTAATCCGCAGTCGATGAACGACAGCGTTTTATCTGCTGTCGGAAGACGGCATACCGTAAAGCAGGTGTATGAGGCGTTTGATATTGCGAGAAAAGTCGGCTTTGACTGTATCAACTCGGATATTATAGCAGGACTTCCTACCGAAACTCAGCAGAGTTTTGAGACTTCACTCGAAAGGCTTTGCTGTCTTGAGCCGGAAAATATAACGGTACATACCCTTAGCCTTAAACGCTCGTCGGCGCTGTTCAGACAGTTCGGCGATGATATAGGCAAGGGTGCGTCGGATATGACAGCCGCCGCATACGATATGCTCAGCGAAAAAGGCTATCTTCCGTATTATCTTTACAGGCAGAAAAATATTGCCGATAACCTTGAAAATATCGGATACTGCAAAGAGGGTACCGAGAGCCTTTATAACATCTGCATTATGGAAGATATTCAGACAATACTGGCGGCAGGCTGCGGTGCTTCATCAAAGCTGTATGACGGTAAGAATGTATCGAGAGTTATAAATTATAAGCATCCTCACGAGTATATATCACGATTTGAACTTATGAATCAGCGCAAAGCCGAGATAGAAAATTTCTTCGGGAAGAATTTTGCGCTTGCATAAACTCTATTATTATGCTACAATATAGAAAAGTATTCCGAAAGGGGAAAACAGCAATGGATTTTAAAGATGAACTGGATTTTATATCCGACAAGGCAAAACAGCTCACGGATATGGGTATAAGAAAAGCGGACGAAGTAATCAGCATATCTAAGCTCAAATTCAGATGCATTCAGCTTGACGCTCTGATAAAGACTAAATACACCGAACTCGGAAAAATGATGTACGGTATGGTCAAAAACGACAGATCCGACGCTGACAGGATAGCACAGGCTGTGCTGGAGATCGACCAGTTATATAGAAAGATGGCGCAGTTTAATGCAAAAATCGAGAAGATGAAGAAGATAGTAACCTGTCCCGTATGCGGAACAAAGAATAAGTTCAGCGATACCTATTGCATAAAATGCCTTCATAAGCTCGTATCTACAGACGAAGAGCCTGAGGATTATGCGTTTAATCCCGAAGAAACCGACGAGCAGTAAAAAATATATCCGCTTCCGATTTTTTGCCGGAAGCGGATTTTTTGTAATAACAGAGCCCGGGAAGATGATACTTCTCAGGCTCATTTTGTTATCTTCGTTTTTATCAGTCGTTGTACTTTGCCATCAGCTCGTTTATCAGCGACATAACCTTGTCGGCAGTCTCTTCAACGGGTACTTTATACGAGAAGCTCTTGTCTCTTGCTGTAATCTCACAGCAGTTTTCCTTAAGGTTTCTCGGGCTTACTACAACTCTCAGAGGGATTCCGAGCAGGTCAGCGTCAGAGAACATAACACCTGCGCTTACCTGTCTGTCATCGTACATTACTTCAGCGCCTGCGTTTTGCAGAGTGTCATACAGCTTATCCGCACAAGCCTTTACATCGGCGTCATCCGAGCGGACTGCACAGATGTGTACCTGCCAGGGAGCGATAGGCATAGGCCAAATGGGACCGTAGTCATCGTGGTGCGCTTCACATACCGAAGCGGCAAGTCTTCCGACTCCGATACCGTAACAGCCCATTATGGGAGTTTTCTCTTCGCCGTTGCTGTCAAGATAGGTCATAGCCATTGTTTTTGTATACTTTGTACCGAGCTGGAATATGTTTCCGACCTCGATACCTCTTGAAATGGATATAGAGTGCTTGTGGCAGTTAGGGCATATTCCGCCATCGAGTATCTTAGCAAAGTCGTGATATTCTACATTACCGCAGTCACGCTCAATATCAAGGCCTGTGTAGTGATATTCTTCCTTATTTGCACCGCAGGAGAGGTTATTAGTGTTCTGAAGCGATGTGTCGAACAGAACGGTTATATTCTCGGGAAGACCTACAGGGCCAATATATCCGGCGTTAAGTCCGCATTCTTCCGTAATTACCGCAGGATGAATCTCACAGCCTACGAAGTTGCGGAGCTTTGTTTCGTTGACATCTATGTCGCCTCTTGTGAATACGACAATGTAGCTGTCATCTGCGTTTCTCTGATATACAACCGCCTTACAGCTTTTTTCCTTAGGAGTCTTGAGGAAATCGCATATCTCCTCTATAGTATGGATGTTGGGCGTGTGAACAAGCTCCATAGGTGCCGATACTTCATCTCTTGTGTTCTCTATTATGCTGTCTGCGGCTTCCATATTTGCGTTGAATCCGCATTCTTTACAGCTTGCTATCGTATCTTCACCTACGGGGGTAAGAAGCATAAATTCGTGCGATACGCTTCCTCCCATCATACCTGAATCCGATTTTACGGATATAACTTCGGGAACGCCTGCACGCCTGAATATATTCTCATAAGCCTTGTGGCACTTGTCGTAATACTCTTCAAGATCCTCCTGCGATGTGTGGAACGAGTATGCGTCCTTCATCGTAAATTCACGCACTCTGATAAGACCGCCTCTGGGACGGGCTTCATCACGGAACTTAGTCTGTATCTGATATATCATGAAAGGGTACTTGGTGTAGCTTTTGCCGTATTCACGCACAAGGTGTACTGCGGCTTCTTCATGCGTCATTCCGAGTACCATAGGCATTCTGTTTCTGTCGGTAAAGCGGAGCAGTTCGCTTCCTATGCTCTCATATCTTCCCGACTCCTGCCACAGAGAAGCGGGCATTACAACAGGGAACTGTACTTCCTGACCGTCTATCTTGTCCATCTCTTCTCTGATGATCTGCTCGATTTTTTTCGTTATTCTTTTTGTAGGTGTGTAGGATGAGAATATGCCGTTTGCCATATACTTGATATAGCCGCCTCTCACCATTATTGCGTGGCTGTCTATCTGACAGTCGGAAGGCCTTTCTTTAAAACGGTCGCCTACCAGTTTTTCCAGTTTCATTTTGTTTTCCTCCTGAATTTCGGGCATAGAAAAAGCCCGAAGCATTTTGCTTAGGGCGAAACTATGTTCCGTGGTACCACCTAAATTCGGTATAACCGCACTTGTATCCTCTGTAACGGGAGAGACCGGCGTTGCTCTTCGCACGCAGCTCAAAGACGGGTTCGATAAAAGCTTGTCGGGGACTCGCACCTACCGTCCCTTCTCTGTGACTTGTTTTTATCTACTGTTTCTTGTCATAGCCTTTCAAATATGGCTTTATTTTAGCATAAAACCGATATCTTGTCAAGAGCTCGCTTTATTTGTAAAATTTTTGTAAGAATGTCATGAATCTTGACATTTATGCTTTAATGTAGTAAAATTATTATGCAAATTGCGCTAAAAACTATATAAAGCAATTTTGGAGGAAATATACTTTTATGGTCAACAATGTTTTATCTTTGCTTAGACCTGAATTAGCTCTGAATATGCAATCGGAGGATTTTGCCTGCGGTACATATGTCGGATACGGTTTTACGCTCAAAGCAATGAACGAAAAAAGTTGTATCGTGTTTAACTCCTGGGCGAAGTCAAGCGCACTTACATCGCTTGACGCCGAGAGCTATTTCAAGAAGATAATGGCTTTACCCGAGAACAGTTTTATAAAAGCATACCGTGTTACCGGTTCAAATATCTCAGCGGTATTATTTGTAAATGATGATGAGAAACAGGCAGTTACCGATATCAAGCGGTTTATCACCGAACTTGTAAAGTATTATTCATCAAACTACTACAGTAATTCATGCGCAAAGTGCGGTTCTTCGATAGGACTTTCCTTCGGAAACGGCGGAGACGGAACTATAAGGCAGTATTGCAAAATGTGTATGCAGACTTCCGACTTGGATCGTGCAAGCGAATCATCTGTCGCAGAGAATGTAGTTCAGCCGTCTTTGCAGGCAGTACAGCAGCCTGTACCGCCCGTACAGCCCGTACAACAGCCTTCTGACATCGGAATTTACGCAATCCCCGTAAGTGCTCAGACGGCCGTACCTCCCGTACAGCCGCAGAATAATACTAATATTCCTCCCATAAACAGCGGATACGAACAGCAGCCTGTACCCCAGCCTCAGCAGTTCGGTCAGCAGCCTGTGGAGATGGGTGTTTACGGAATACCCGTTGAAGCTCAGGTGCCTATGCAGCCTAATACCGCTATGGATTCTATCGATCCTAAGACGGCACCGTCAAGCACCGGCTATTCTACCGCCGAGTCGCTTGCACAATTACAGCCGCCGAATAATAAGAATTTACCGCCTATAGACGGAGGCTTTTCACAGCCTTCGTATAACAACCAGCCTATGAATGGCGGATTTGTTCAGCAGTCCTACGGCAATAATAACGATGCCCGTTTTATAGCAGGAAGACCGACAGCAATAGAGCCTGAGGGAAATCCCATTCTCGGCATATTAGGTGCAGTTCTTTTCTCACTTATCGGATGTGCTGTATGGGTAGTAATAGGAAAGCTCGGATATATCTCATATATAGGCGGCGTTGCTATGTCTTTTACAACGCTGTTCGGATATTATCTATTCAGCAAGAAATTCGATATTATCGGTATGATAACAGGAATAGTCATTGTGCTGTTAATGGTGCTGTTTGCCAATATGATAATTTATGCGTGGG
>JAEDNF010000074.1 GCA_016302655.1 Oscillospiraceae bacterium
TAGAGGCGCACCCTGCGACCAAGCAAGGATGCTTGATAGCGTTCGCACAGAGGTTTTGCACGATGCAAAACCCACAAACGAACGCAAACTTGCATTGGGGCTTCGCCTAAAGCAAGGATGCTTTAGTTGTTTGCCCAGAGTTTTGCAAGGATGTAAAACCGACTAAGCAAACAACACCAAACACCCCATTTCCTTTTGAAAGGACAAATTGTCGTGGGCTCAAAAGCGGAGCTTTTGAAAATCAGCCGCAAGGCTGATAGAAGCGCACCCTGCGACCTTCCTTGGGGCTTCGCCTAAAGCAAGGATGCTTTAGTTGTTTGCCCAGAGTTTTGCACGGATGCAAAACCTACCAAGCAAACAACACCAAACACCCCTTTTGATGATTGCAAAAAGGTTTATCGACAAACTGAGGACACCGTGAGGTGTCCTTTAAATCAGTTGGGATGTTCAGTTATTACAAGTCACAATCTCTTTTACCGATAATACACAAACTGCCACGCAACATAATATATTTACTGCAAGCGTCAAAACGCATATATAGATACCTGCACCATAACTCGACATACTGATTTTCATCCCGGATATGATAAAAAGTTCTGTCATAATTGCCGCTGCCGATGCTAAAACCGACAGAACACGGCAGGCTATCATAAGTTTAGCACTCTGCCATCTAACAAAAGCGAAATACAATTCAAAACCCAAGCAAAGAGCAATTGCTATCCAACTGCCGCCTGCGATAAAAGCTAAACCTTCCTGAACTTTAACTCCGTTTATGTTACACCAAGGAAGAAAGAAACCTACAGTATGAAGCAATAACGCTACTGCACCGATTGTAATAAAGAACTTTCTGTTTTGTTTGCGGATAATCATTTTTTCTCCTTATAAAATCACCGGCAATAGTTTTCCGAAAAAAGCTCGTAAAAGCACACCGTTAGGCGTCCTTTCGGATTGCAGTTATTCTCAGTATACCTCCGCACCCGTGAAGTAATGCTGTAATATCTGCTTATAATTATAGCCGTTCTCGGCGAGCGCCTTTGCGCCCCATTGCGATAAGCCGACTCCGTGACCGTAGCCGTAGGTCGTGAAGATAAACTCATCGTCTGTTTTGTCGTACTTCAGCTCAAACGCCGCACTCTTGAGCGAGTAGTTAAGCACCGTTTCTCTCATAGTCCTGCCGTCGATATTCTTACCGTTTGCAACAGTCATACCGCCGACCGATAATGATGTTATCCAGCCGTGCTCACGGTTATCAAGGCGTGAATTTATCTTGAACCAAGTAGACGGATCGCCTGTGAGATTGATACCAAGCGTGCTCTGCACGGCATTTTTGATATACTCCGACGAATAGCTGTCGGTGTCCGCCCAGTTGGGATCGGTAGTAGCGTCAAGCGGACAATCTACGCTTCTGAGATAGGGATAATCAACGCCCCATACATTCAGCGAACTGTTGGTATATCCGCAGGATGACGCAAAGAACACGCATTGGATCATCTCGCCGTTATAGTATATCGCCTCGCCCAGAACCTCGTCTACAAGACGGTATATCCTGTCGTCAACACCCTCTGCGGCAGTTCTGAGTGCCGTTGTCGGACTTTTGCCACGCATATTCTCTTTTTTTATGTAGGTATATTCCGCTACCGCCTGAGCTTTTATCGCTTCATCGGGGAACCAGTTTGATATCTCCCCGACTAAAGCCCGTGCGACTATCTCTCTTGCCGAGCCGGTGTAAAAACTGCCTGTCAGATGATTGCGCACCGTAAACTGTTCGCCGGTAGGATCGGGATCGGAGGTTGGTTCTGAATCGGTTTGTGTTATAGTAGTTGTTGCTGAAGTAGTGGTTGTTGTTTCAATAACCGTTTCGACGGGTATAGGCTCCGTAGTCTGCAAAGGTTCAGTCTGTGGCGTAGTCTGCGGAGCTTCCGTCTGCGTTGTTGCAGTTTCAGGCGGTCTGATGACAATCTTTTCGGTAGTGGTCTCGGTCGTTGTTGCCGTTGTCTCGGCTGTTGTCTGCTCCTTGCGGTCGGCAAGTGCAGGCTTTTTGTCGTTCTCCAGTCTTATTGTTGTGGCTTCGGGCGTCTTCTGAGTTGTTTGCGGAGTAGTGGCTTCGGATATCGACAATATTATGGGTTGCACTTCGGTATCTGCGCTGACGGTTATGACCTGCACTATACCGAAAAGATAGATATACACACAGGCTATCGACAGCGCCATAAGTATCTTTCCTATTGATGCCTTATGCATTCGTCCTCCTTATTCTAAGCTCTCATCCTCTGTTATAAACGAGCCGTCCTTTTTAAATCCCTCTATCCAGGCAGGGTCCCAGTACCTTCCGCTCCATTCCTCGCCGTAATAATACAGCTCTCTCATAGTATCGCAAAGCTTGGGATCGGGATTGCGTCTGAAGGCAGCTATCTGCTCTTCGGTAAACTCGTCTGATTCGCCTTCCCGTACCTTTCTTGCGACTATTACGATACGCATATCATAAAGACCTACTTCAAACTCACAGGTTGACAGCGTAAGGAATTTATCGCCGTATTTCATATCCACTCCGGTGAAGAATTCGCTTCTGTCAAGGCACTCCGAAGCGAAATAGTTGAACTCTTCCCTGCTTTTGAAATCAATCATTGCAGGATAGTTGAACACTTCGCCGTACTCTTCTCTTGTGTTTAAAAGCATAACGGAGAATATCTTATACTTTGACTTTTCGTAAAGAGTGTTGAACTCAATGACAGGGTGCTGTTTTAAAAACTCAAGGCTGTTGTCAAGGTTTACTCTTCTGTACTCGGTTATCTCTGCAAAGAAATTCTCGGTACGCAGATTATGACCGTAGAGTATTGTGTTTGCGGATGTTTCGCCGGTGTTCTTGAACACATTTTCATAGTCGGCGAATATTGTACCGTTTTGGCTGTAGTTGCCGTAAAAGTCGGTCTCAAGATAATGGGTGTTGTCCTTGCCCTGTACAACGGGGTAATTTACATTGATATTCTTTATCGCAAGCCAGCCTACGAAATCATTGTTAAGAGCATAGAAAGGAGCGTATTCGGTATTAATCGCCTTTTCGGGCAGTTCTTCTATTTCGTCTGCGGTAGGCTCACGATTTGAAAGCTCAATAATGATCTTATCGCTTTGTTCCTTTACACGAACAGGCTCAAACAGATATTTATCAATAATTATTACCACTGCCACGCACAAAGCAATAATAGACACAAGAAATACTATCTTGCGGACAATCTCGCCGATGCTGTCACCCTTCCAGGGTATAAGGCCTCTAAGTATCGCAAGAAATGCATTTTCCTTTTTTCTTTTCTTTTTATTACCCGGCTTTTTTGATGATATCATAACCGATTTGTAATCAGGCATTGATTCTGACCTTCCTTTATAATTATGCTATATAGTGCTTGTTACGATTTTGTGCTTTTCTTGGGCTTATAGCCTTTCAGCAAAGCAGGATCCCAGTTTCGTCCGCCCCATGCACCGCCGTTCACGCTGTACCAGTAGTCATAGTAAAGCGGATCGGGATTTATTATGGTCTGCGATACATCTACCTCAAGACTTTCGCCCTCCCTGACACGCCTTGCAAAAAGCACAAAGCGTATGCTTTTGCTCTTTCCGAACGGAAAGTCGCAGGTAGACAGTGCAATTATCTCATCTCCGTATTTTAAATCGACCTGCGGAGTGTAAATAAAACTGCGGTCAAGCACCTGTGCATAGTAATCGAGAAATTCCTGCTTATTTTTGAAATCATATGTAGCGGTGTAATAGAATACATCGCCGTCTTGGGGATACACATTGACCTGCATCATCGCAAATATCTTGTAGTATCCCTTTTCATATATCGTATCAAACTGAATAACGGGATGGTTGTCGTACATCTCCCTGCCGTAATACAGCACATCGTACTTGTTTACATCACGGAAGAAAGTGCCGTTGGACATATTGTGCCCGTACAGAAGAATATTAGGTGAACGGTAGTCGCTGTCAATATGCGCACAGTATTCTGCGGTTATACTGCCCGAATAGCTGTATTCCTGATTAAAGTCGTGCTTTAGGTAATACATATTCTTCTCATAGACAACGCTGTAGTCTATAGGCTTAGTCGGATCAAAGCCTTTGCTCTGCATAACGGGATAGTCTACCATCGTTCCGTCTATCTTCAGCCAGCCTACCATATCATTATTCTGTTCATACAGGTCTTTGTATTCCGGAAGTACCTCAGGCTCGCTCTTTTCGGGTTTGGGCTCGGGCTCGGGCGGAATTTCTGTGCTCAGATCGAAGGTATAATCCATAAGTATAATCGGCAGAGGCGGTTCGGATAATTTCAGAATAACCATTGTGCCTGCTGCCGCAAGCCAGATACAGCACGCCGCCAGAGCCGTAATTATAATTATGCCAAAGTGTAAAGGCTTTTTTGCCGCTGTTTTCTGTTCGTTTATATTATCTTCCATCGGCTCACCGCCTTTCGCTCATATTTCTGCATTAATACTTCAATAATCGTATATGCCTTCATCATCGTCTATATCATCGATGAAGGTATATCCGTCCTTCTCGGCGTCTTCTTCGGTATAGCTGAGCAGTTTTCTTCTGTCCCAGTTGCTCTGCGACCAGTCATAGCCGCCGCCTATGTTGTCGTATACCCACTTCCAGCGCTTTACATAGGTGTTCACCTGCGCCTTGCTAACATCAACATATTCGCTCTCGCCGGGGCGTACCTTTCTTGCGAAAACGGCAAGTCGCACATTGTCCATATCGGAACGGAACGGCCAGTAGCAGGTCGACAGCGTCAGTATATCATCGCCGTACTGAATATCAACATCGGTGAAGATATCGCTTCTGTCCATAATATCTATAATGAAGTTGTTGAAGTCGGTGCGTGAGGTGAAATCGTGCTTGTTGTTGTAAGCGGAATATACCTCGCCGTATCTCTCGTCAACATTGTAAAGACCTATTGCGAATATTTTCCACTCCGCCTCTTCATAAAGAGTGTTGAAGGTTATTGTCGGATGCTCCTTGTAGAACCGGATAGACGCTCCGTCATAGCTGTCATAAAGCGTTCTCCAGTATTCGCTGAGGCACGCAAAGAAAGTTCCTACCGCCATATTATGACCGTACAAAACGAGATTTCCCGAGTTGCCGTCGGCTGTTACTTTGCAATTCACATCCATCATGACAGAACCGCTTTTACTGGGTTCTTTGTAAAAATCGTGCGTTAGATAATAGTCGTTGTCCTTGCCCTTTACTACGGGATAATCTATCTGAGTGCCTTCTATCTTAATATATCCAACGGTATCGGGATTTATCTCAAGCAGGTTTTTGAATGAGGGGAGTATCTCCTTGCTTGGTCCCTCCGTGTTTCCATCGGGGATATAAATATTTGATATTCCCTGACTTCTCCACTGATCTCGGAACATCAGGAATATATCAGAAACAAGCGGCACAGCCGTAGCAAGAAAAACGATAAGTGCAATAATAAATATCAGCTTTCTTACCACCGCAGCTGCGCTGTCCCCTTTCCACGGAATAACGCCTTTGACGAGCCTTTTCCAAAAGCCCGGCTTTTTGGTCGCCACTCCGTTACGGCGGGGATATTTTTCCATATATGCTGTCATAAAGTCTCCTTAATGGTGCGGTCTTGCTTGTCAGTCCGAAGCTGACGGGAAGGTGTAATTGTCACGCTCTGCGTCATCGGCATTATAGCTTAACAGCTTTCTTCTGTCCCAGTTGCTCTGTGACCAGTCATAGCCGCCGCTTATCTGGTCATATACCCATTGCCAACGCTTGACATAGGTGTTCACCTGCACATTATCTACATTTACATTATTGCTCTCGCCGTCACGGATCTTTCTTGCAAAGATAGCAAGCCTTACCGTGTTGCCGCTGTTCTCATAAGGCCAGTAGCAAGTAGAAAGCGTCAGTATATCGTCTCCGTATTTTAAATCGACATCGGTAAAGATATCGCTTCTGTCCATTATGTTAATGATATAATTATTGAAGTCGTCCTCCGAGGTGAAATCGTACTTCAGGTTATATCCGAACACCTCGCCTCTTGACTCGGCAACATTATATATGCCGAAGGCGAACACCTTCCACTCGGCACGCTCGTAAAGAGTATCGAATCTTATCACGGGATGCTCTTTGTAGAAGGATTTTGTTCCTTCGGGATACTGGTCGTACATCGTGCGCCAGTACTCTCCGAGCGTTGCGAAGAATGTACCCACCTGCATATTGTGTCCGTACAGCACCATATTGGCAGAATGACCGTCCGGAGTAACCTCGTTATGATAATCCATCATAACCGTGCCGCTTCTGCTCTCGTTCTTATAAAAATCGTGGGTGAGGTAGAAATCGTTGTCGTCAGTCTTTACAACGGGATAGTCAATTATAGTGCCGTCTATCTTAATATAACCTACGGTATCGGGGTTTATCTCAAGCAGTTTTTTGAATGACGGAAGTATCTCCTTGCTGTTTTCCGAAACTTCGGAATCGTCATCGGTGTCAAGATAAAGCTGTGACAGCTGTTTGCTTACCTGCTCGTCCTTGACCATAGAAAGGACATCGGCAAGAAGCGGTATAGCAGTAGCAAGAAATACGATAAGTGCCGCTATAAATACAAGCTTTCTTATAACAAGTCCTACGGTGTCGCCTTTCCACGGTATTATGCCTTTTATAAGACGGATGAAGAAGTTTGGCTTTTTCTCCTTTTTGTCTGTCTTGCCGCCGTTTTCAACCGTATCGGGAGTATCGCTTTCGCCGTTGTCATCGTCGTTTTCATCCTGCTCGTCAATATCGCCGAAAACTTCATCATCCGATGGCTCTGCGTCGTTTTCTACGGTAGTATTATCGGAGTTTTCCCTTTGTAAATCTGCTATGATATCATCAATTGTCAGATTATCCGTTCTCTTTTCTTCTTCGTTGTTTGTTGCCATTACAGCGTCTCCTGAAATCCGTGCCGCCGACTAACAGCGGCGATTTGCTTACACTATACTTATATTATCTGTGCCGCCCACCTGAGTGCCGCAAGCACAGTACTTTTTCTTATATATTCTCTTGCGTTTTCACTGCCTGCCGATAAAGGATCGGTAAATACCAGTCTTGCCTCACAGCCCTCTGCGGTGCTGATGCCGACATATACCGTTCCTACAGGCTTGCCCTTTGTTGCTCCCGTAGGCCCTGCAATGCCTGTTACAGATATGCCGATATCGCTGTCTGCGGCTTTTCTTATACCGTCAGCCATAGCAAGAGCTGTCTGCTCGCTTACTGCGCCGTATTCGTCAAGCGTAGCCTTAGGAACGCCGAGATATCTCATTTTTGCAGAGTTTGCATAGGTGCAGATGCTGACATCCATCACAGCCGAAGAACCGCTGACCGATGTTATTGCCGCACTTATAAGCCCGCCTGTACAGCTTTCTGCGCAGGCTATTTTTTTGCCTTTGTCAACTAATAATTGTACTACATTTTCAGCTGTCTTGTCAATAGACTGCTGTATTGAGGAAATATCAGGCATAATGTATTCTCCCTTTAAGCGTAGTTACTGCTCGCTGTTTCCTTCCGTTCTGAACAGCTTCACGGTCGTTCCTTCCACC
>JAEDNF010000075.1 GCA_016302655.1 Oscillospiraceae bacterium
AAAAAGGAGAAAATTATATATGGCAATCATTGAAGTGAACCATAACGAATTAAATAAAACTTCTGAAAAAATAGATAAATACATTAAAAAAGTCAAAACAAATATGAAAATAATCGAAGAAGAAGTAACAAATCTTTCTTCTTCCTGGTCCGGAGAAGACTATGTTCAGTTTAAAAAAGAAGCCGTCGAGAAGAACACAAAGGGTTCGGCGACCGATGCAATGCTTACTTCTTTGGCAAGTTACTCCGAGGCATTAAAAAATATCAGCAGTCAGTATAAGAAGGCACAGTTAAAAGCAATCAACCGTGCAAACTATCTGTGCAAATAAAAATACGGAGATTTATATGGAATCAAGCTTTACTTATGCTGTTCTGACTAATCAAGGCGAAAGAGAAATAAATGAAGATTCCGTCGGCGTATGTGAAAACGGCGAAAACAACTGTTTTGTGCTTTGCGACGGACTGGGCGGTCACGGTATGGGAGACATTGCCTCATCACTTGTGGTCAATGTGTTCAAAGACCGATTCTACAAAACAGATGAAACGGTAAATTTTCTCAGTGACGCATTCTGTGCTTCGCAGGATATTTTGATGGCAGAACAGAAATCAAGACACGCCAAAGCTAAGATGAAGACTACTGCGGTGGCGGTTGCGACTGATGACCGCAACGCATATATAGGACACATCGGAGATTCAAGAGCTTATGTTTTCTACAAAAACAAGGTTCGTACAAGAACTCTTGATCACAGCATTCCCCAGATGCTTGTATTATCCCGTGAAATCAAAGAGAGCGAGATAAGGCACCACCCCGACAGAAATATAGTGCTTCGAGTAATGGGTATAGAGTGGGAAGAGCCGATGTTTGAACTTATGGTGCCGATACCTCTGAAAAAGTGTGATGCTTTTCTGCTTTGCTCAGACGGTTTTTGGGAGCTTATAGAAGAAAAAGAAATGTGTGCCCTTCTGAAAAAAGCAAAAACGGTCAACGAATGGCTGTTATCAATGGCGGAAATCGTAAGAGCAAACGGCATCGGCACAAATATGGACAACTACTCGGCAATAGCTGTTTGGATAAACAGATAGAAAAGAGGTATAGTATGCAGGGATATATGGACAATCAGCAGGTAACCGACAATAATTCTGCTTTCAGCATTGCTGTCAAAACCGTCCTCGGAGACCGTGAGGATCAGCAGGACTGTTTCGGGTATGAGCTGATGCAAGACGAAGGAATAGTTGTCCTTTGCGATGGTATGGGAGGATATGAAGGCGGTAAAGCTGCGAGCAATACCGCCGTTGAATGCTTTTTATCAGAGTATTCATCCTCATATCCCTGTGATGATGAAATAGATTTTTTGTACAATGCAACATTAACCGCAAACAGAAAAATATGTGAACTGAAAACAAACAGCGGCAAGCTGCTCAATGCAGGAAGTACAGTAGTCGCTGTAATGATAAGAAACGGCAACCTGTTCTGGAGTTCTGTAGGTGACAGCCGTGCATATCTTTTCAGAAACGATGAATTCGTGCAGTTCACCAAAGACCAGAATTACAGAACGGTTCTGTCGGAAAAACTAAGTGCCGGACTTATTGATGAAGAACAGTTCAATACAGAAAACTCAAGGGCAGAAGCTCTTATCAGCTTTCTCGGAATAGGTAAGCTCGATCTGATTGACTATAACAAAGTAGCATTTCCTCTGTTAAAGGACGATAAGATATTGATAATGTCGGACGGCTTATATAAGATACTGAGCGACGAGGAAATAGCGAGGATAGTGGGAAATTTCAGTAACATTTCAGAGGCTCTCGAGGCTCTTGAAATGAAGGTTAAGAAGTATGCAAGAATAAACAATATCTGTCGGGACAATATGACAGTAGCAATAATTAAAATTCACTGATGACGGAGGAAAATTATGAATGTAGTAAAATGCAGAAACGGTCATTTCTTTGATGGTGACACTTACAATATGTGCCCTCATTGCGGAGAAGGCGTAGCACTGCCAACAATGAATAATATGCCGGTTCAAAAACCTGAAAAGAAAGGTTTTTTCGGTAAGAAATCAAAGGCACCGCAGTTTACCCCTGCACAACAGTATGAAAAAACGGAGGCTTTATTCGACAACAGATCAAATATATCGACCGAAACGCTTCCGCATCAGAATCAAGGTAATCCTTATGCTGCACAGCGGCCTTTTTCACCTGCACAGCCGTTTGCTCCTGCTCAACCTTTTGCCTGCGAACAGCCCGCTTCTTCTGCACAGCAGAAGGCTCCTGCTCAGGCGGAACATACGCTTGATTTCTGGTCTGCAAACAAAAGGAATGATGCGCCGGCCGGCACTCCGGAAAAAACTCCTGCAAATGCGGCTGTAAACACTGTGGAACAAGCTAAAGCCTCTGTGAATGGCACTGCTGATAAGGCGGCGCAAGCAAATGCAAATCCCGACGCACAGGCGGCTAAGCCTACTCAGTACAATCCTGTGTTCCCCTCACAGAATAACAGCGAATCTGCAGCGGACAAGCAATCTGCTCCCGCTACTCAGCAAACAAATGAGCAAACTTCTCTGAGGGACGCAATAAACAAGGCTTCGGCGAGCAGTGAAGGAAAGACGATGAGCTATTTTAGCGTAGCTTCAGCCGCCGAAGGCGAGTCTGCCGCTACTCCTAAGGCGTCTGTCAATCCTGTTGTCGGATGGCTTGTATGTATTGCAGGTAGTCACTTCGGTGAGAGCTTCAGCATAAAGGCAGGAAAAAACACAATAGGAAGAAATGCCGAAAACCATATTGTACTTGCACAAGACAACTCAGTTTCGAGAACAGCTCATGCTTCTGTTGTTTTTGAGCCTAAAAAGCGCGATTTTTATCTTAAGCCCGGCGATAGCAGCGGTCTGACATATCTTAACAACGAATACATAGATGAAACTAAAAAGCTTACCGAGCGCGACATAATAGAGCTTGGCGGAACAAAGCTGATGTTTGTGCCCTTATGCAATGAAAAATTCTCGTGGGAAGAATATCTCAAAAAGGAGTAAACTAAACAGATGAAAAGATGCTATTCCTGTTTCAACGAGTATAACGATTCGTTTGAATTATGCCCGTTCTGCGGACAAATAAGTAACAATAAGCCAAAAGAACCGATACAGCTTGTACCGGGCACTGTACTTGCAAACAGATATGTAATCGGATACGCAGTAGGTTCAGGCGGATTCGGAATTGTATATAAAGCATTTGATACAAAATATGACACTGTAGTTGCAGTTAAAGAGTTCTATGTCGGCAGACTGGTGACAAGAGCAGAAGGGCAAAAAAATGTTATCGTTTCTAAAAAAGCCCAAACAGAATACGACTATAGAAAAGAAAGATTTCTTGCCGAAGCAAGAACGATGGCAAAGTTCGGTTCACACAGAAGCATACCCAATGTCTTTGAATTCTTTGAAGAAAACAATACAGCATATATCGTGATGGAACTGCTTAACGGTGTTGCGCTCAACGAGTATCAGCATCAGCAGGATTCAGCATTGGATGTAGATTTTGCAATAATGATTGCAAATGAAGTAGGAAACGCACTTTTGTCGCTTCATGAGCAGAACATAATACACAGGGATGTAGCGCCTGACAATATCTTTATATGTTCCGGAAAAGAACTTCGCGTCAAGCTGATGGATCTCGGTGCCGCAAAGCTGGCAGACAGCACGGATAATGTAATAGACATTATCTTAAAGCCGGGCTACTCACCTACCGAGCAGTATGATAACAGTAAGAATATCGGTCCTTGGACAGACATATATGCGCTTGGTGCAACGCTGTATTATATGGTCACAAACATCAAGCCGGATGAATCTACAAACAGAAAGATAAACGACGAGGTAGTACCTCCGCATCTTATTAATCCCCTTGTTTCTGAAAACCTCAGCAATGCAATAATGAAAGCTTTGGCTGTTGAAAAGCATATGCGCTTTAAAAATGTTGCAGAGTTTCTTGCGGCTATCAACGGTGAGCGCAAAGTAATCACGCTTAAAAAAGAAAAGCGCCGCAGAAATATCAGACGAACGGTCGCTATCGCTTCAGCCTGTGCGGCAATTGCTGTCGGCGCAGTTGTAGGTCTTGGCGTTTATAATAATATGTTAAGCAAAGAACTACTGAACCCCGCCGATATCACTGTATGGTTTTCTGTAAATGAAGGCTCCAGCGAAGAGAAAGCTATGGAAGCCGTGAAGGAACATTTTGAAAGCACTTTTAATAATGTAAAAGTAGAGCTGAAGGCTATTCCTGCATCAGACTATGCCGTTGAGCTTGAAAAGGCGGCAAATGAAGGTAAACTGCCTACACTGTTTGAAAGCACCGGCGTTTCGGCTCCGATATTGTCAAAAGCGCAGGATCTCGACAAAGTAATCGGTTCTGAACAGTTCAAAGAGGCTTTGTTCCTTGACAAGTACAATAATTATTACGATAACAAAAAGCAGGTTCCACTGGCTATAGAAGTTCCCGTTGCATATGTAATCACGAACGGCAACACCAGTATTGAGTATTCTGAAAAGTACTTTAGAAATCTTTCCGACTTCGGAGATGATGTGATTATCTCGGGAGATGAGAGATATCCCGTTATGTTAATGCATAATTTCAGTGATTACAGCTTCAGCAGCTCGTGGGAATTCTTCAACAGCGAAGGCAATACCAGTCCTGTTCTTATATCGTCAACAATGATTCAAGGCGAAATTAAAAATAAGTTGAATTATCCGCATTCATGTGTATATTATGATTCAGATACTATATATTGCGATTTTACATATGAATGGAGCATTGGCGGTGGTACCGACAGTGAAACAGCAGCAGCCGAAAAGTTGCTTAGCTGGATGCTCGGAAATGTTTATCAGCAGAATCTTATGATAAGATATTGCAGCGACGGGCAGATTCCTGTTAACCCTACCAGTTTTTATGCAAAAATCGATTCCAAAAAGGATTATGCTTTGATGAAAGATATTTACAATAAATTCTATTTTGTCAAGGAGGATAACTGACTTTGAAAAAAAGATGTTACGGCTGTATGGAGCTTTACGAAAGCGAATATGATATCTGCCCTCACTGCGGATATATATACGGTTCTCACGCCGAAGAGGCGGTTCATATGGAGCCGGGTACTTTGCTTCATGACAGATACATAATAGGAAAGGTCTTAGGCTACGGCGGATTCGGCGTGACCTATATTGGCTGGGACGGCAAACTTGAGCAGAAGGTAGCAATAAAAGAATATCTGCCGAGCGAGTTTTCCACCAGAATGCCCGGGCAGTCTCAGGTAACCGTTTTCAACGGAGCCAAGAACGAACAATTCCACGACGGGCTTGCCAAGTTTGTTGATGAGGCAAAGCGTCTTGCTAAATTCCAGAACGAGCCCGGTATCGTAAAGATATTCGACAGCTTTGAAGAAAACGATACCGCATATATCATAATGGAGTATCTTGACGGTGAAACGCTCACCTCATATCTCAAGAGAGTAGGAACTATTCCCGAAGATGATGCGATAGCAATATTAACGCCTGTGATTATGTCATTGCAAACAGTACACGAGGCAGGAATACTCCACCGTGACATTGCACCCGACAATATAATTATAACCAAAACGGGCGAAGTAAAGCTCATTGACTTCGGTGCGTCAAGATTTGCAACCACATCGCACAGCCGTAGCCTGACGGTTATCATAAAACCGGGATATTCTCCCGAAGAGCAGTACAGAAGCAGGAGCGATCAGGGACCTTATACCGATGTCTACTCCATTGCCGCAACGCTGTATAAAATGATAACCGGCAAGACTCCGCCCGATGCTATGGAACGCCGTGCGAAGTATGAGAATCAGAACAAGGACATTCTTGAAGAGCCGCACAAGATAGTAAAGAATATTTCGGTAAACCGTGAAAACGCCATACTTAATGCACTTAATGTCCGTATAGAAGACAGAACACCCGATATCCCGTCTTTTATGAAAGAACTCAATGCGAACCCACCTGCAAAGAGAAGATACGGAAAAATCAAGAAGATAGACCTCTATTCTGTCCCGTTGTGGCTGAAAATCGCCGTGCCTTCGTTTATTGCCTGCGTAGGTGTTTTTGTAGCGCTTATTTTCTCCGGAGTGATAAATTTCTCTTTGTTCTCCGAAGAGATCGTCATACCCGAAGGAATAGTAACTGTACCCGATGTTGAGGGTGAAACGAGAGAAGAAGCAATCAATACAATAGAGGCTTTGAATCTTTATGCAGTACCCGGTGAACCTATTGAGTCGGAATATATCGAAGCAGGAATAGTAGTTATTCAGACTCCTACCGGCGGTTCTTATATGAATATAGGCGGTAATGTTGTTATCAGAGTCAGCAGCGGAGCAAGTGTTCAGGGACCTGAAAACGGCAAGGCTACAGTACCGTATTTAAAAGATAAGAAAAAGGACGCTGCAATAATTGAATTGAAAGAAGCGGGTCTTGGAGAGCCTGTAATTGTTGAAGAGTACGATGAAAATGTACCTGAAGGCAGCGTTATCAGTCAAAGCATCGACTACAAAACACAAGTAGATGAGGGTACTGTAATAACAATTACAATATCTCTTGGTGCAAAGCCGTTTGAAATGCCGGATGTAACAGGAATGGATTATGAAGAGGCAATTAAAAAGCTTAACGAACTGGGCTTGAAGAACATTTCTCAGGAACGGAAAACAGATAACTCCGTACCTCAGAATCAAGTTCTCAAGCAGAGTATAAAGCCCGGTGCCAAAGTAAAGGCAGGAGATAAGATAACGCTTACGATAAGCACCGCAGAAGAGACGATCAAGGTTGCCGATGTTACCGGAAAAGAGCAGTCTGCCGCAAAGCAGGAGCTTGAAAAGCAGGGATTCAAGGTAGTTGTTCTCGAAAACAATTATGACAATGTTGATAAAGGAATAGTTGCGGAGCAGACGCCTGCGGCAGGTTCGTCGCAGAAAAAGGGCGCAACCGTAACGCTCTATGTAAGCAAGGGCAAACAGACTACCACCGTTAATGTAAGCTTTGACGCAAACGGCGGAGCTGTAACGCAAAACAGCAAGGATGTAACCCTCGGAGCAGAATACGGCGAGCTTCCCACAGCAACAAAAACCGGCGAGACCTTTATAGGCTGGTACACAAAAGCAGAAGGCGGAGAAAGAATCAACGCTTCAACAACAGTAACCAATTCTTCTGCGCATACCCTGTATGCAAGATACAGCACCAATACTTATACGGTTACATTTGACGCAAACGGCGGTACGGTTTCTACCGGCTCGGCTACAGTAGCGTATGGCTTGGCTTACGGTACTCTTCCCACTCCCAACAGAACCGGATATACTTTCAATGGCTGGTACACAGACGATGGAAGCCGTATCACTAAAGACTCTGTCGTAAAGATTACAAGCAATCAGACGCTTTATGCGCAGTGGAAAGTAAATACATATAC
>JAEDNF010000076.1 GCA_016302655.1 Oscillospiraceae bacterium
TGGTGCTACCGTTGCTTGCGCAGTTGCTGTTGAAGAGGCTCTTAAGGCATAATTTAACGAAAAATGCGGTTTTAACAGTGATGAATTGCTTTGAATTATGCTGTGTTTTTAACTATAAGACACACATAAGACACAAGTAAGACACATCTATAAGACACAAAAATATAAGGCGGTCGCTGTAAAAAGCGACCGCCTTTTGTGCTCCCTACCCCTATGCAGCCGATGCGCGGTAGTAAAATTTAAATATTACAATACTCATGTTAAGTTGCCGGACAATGCGAATAAAACGAGGACTCGAACCTCATAGGTCTGTCCCGACCTCACCCATAAAGCAGCATTTCTGCCGAACAATTTGCATCCACTCTGCATGTTACCCACCCGCTAATTAGATCAGCTCGGTTGTCCAATTAAGCTCCTGGATTTTCTCATCGGTTATGCGAAGCTGTTTAGAAAGCTCGTCGAGCTTTGTCTGAATTTCCGACACGGAAACCGTGCTGATAATTTTTATTTCCGTCCTGGTCATACGGCTTACCTTATTGCTTGCGATATTAAGGAAATTCCTCATAAGCTCAATCTTTTTCTTAAGGCAGTCCCTTTTTGCAAGTATTTCGGTAATAGTTTTTCCGTCGGAAACAGTTCTGCTGTTTGTAAGGTTTATTCTTGTCATAAGCTCTTCAAGTCTTTTAAGCAGTCTGTCAAGTTCTTCCAAAAGTACAATGGGGTCTTCGGCAGGCTTATCGCCGTCCTGTACTTTTGCGTTGTTGTTAAGCCTTACGGATAACTCGCTTATTCTGTTCTGAATATCTGTTCTTTCTGATAATGCTGATGCAAGCTTCATATAAATTCCTCCTTATCCTTTTACTACGCCTACCGTAAACAACTTCTTTATCGGAACGGTAAGCTCCTTTTGATTTTCCATTACTGTGTCGATATCTTTGTATGCGAAACGACATTCTTCGGGGACGTCTTTTTTACTGTTCTTACCGAGAACAACATTTCTCTCCTTAAGGTCAAGCATAACCGATTCAACTGAAAATTTCTCCATTGCGCCTGTTCGAGAGTAGCTTCTGCCTGCTCCATGAGATGAGGTAAGGAAGCTTTCGGGATTGCCGAGTCCCTTTACGATATAACTGTTTGAGCCCATAGAGCCTGGGATTATTGCAACTTCTCCATCTGCCGCATGAACAGCGCCCTTACGGTGCACCCATACATTTTCTCCATAGTGATTTTCAAGAGCCGCATAATTATGGTGGCAGTTTACTTCATCGGAATAATTCGGCATAATGCCTGTGAACTTTTCTGCAAGTTCCGAGAAAATAGCCTTAACTTTTTCCAGCATAACAGCTCTGTTCTCGTATGCAAAATCCATAGCCAGGTGCATCCAGTTAAGATAACGCTGTCCCTCATCTGTATCAACAGGAAGAAAGGGTAGGTTATACGAGGAAGGAACAGAGGAGTAATATTTTTCATTTATACTGTGAGCAAGCTTATTGAAATGCTGGCCTATCATATTACCGAACATACGGCTTCCCGAATGAAGCATGATGCAGGCAAGACCCTTTTCGTCCTCTTGTATCTCGATAAAATGATTTCCGCCGCCGAGGGAGCCTACCGAAAAATAGCTTTCGTCAATATACTTCATAAGCTCCTTATCGGCAGTATATTTATCAATTTCAGCCTGAGCCTTATCAAGCACCGCCGAAGGCTGAGGCTTGCTGTAATGCTTAAAGCCAACCGGAATGTTCCTTAGAATGCTTCCTATCATCATTTTTATAAGCTCGCCGCTTCCGGTTATGGTTTCACGAAGAACCCGAACAGGGATATCGGTTTGAACGAATGCCATTCCACAACCGATATCAACGCCTACTGCATTGGGTATAACTGCATTTCTGCAAGCAATTACACCGCCTATGGGCATTCCCTTTCCCGTATGAGTATCGGGCATAAGAGCAATATGGTCAACCGCAAAGGGTAAATTTGCAAGGTTAATAGCCTGTTCAAGACAGCTTTCTTCAATATCGTCAATTGAAGCACCCCATATCTTAATAGGTATAAGCATTTTGTCTTTGTCGAAAAATTCAAACATATCTTTCAGTCCTTTCGTCTTTGTTGTTCTCATTATATCCAATGTATTCCTCTTTTTCATATAAAAAAAGGTGCGAGGTTGCGCAAAGCGTTGATTTAAGTGAATTATCGGTGTATAATAATGAAAATGGGAGGTGAAGCTATGGCAGTATATTCCGAGCTAATAAAAAACTTCAATAAGGTCAGGGATTATGTCCGTGACTTTTACATATTCGGCTTTCGTACAAGAGAAGACTACAACACAAAGAGCAAAAGAACATATGACAACGAAAAGCGCAGAATAGAAAGCTGGCTGTCCGATTATGTGCACACCGAGCTTTCGGGGCATAAAAAGAGAGTTGCCGTTAAAATTGATTGTAGCCGTATCTATCAAAATCCTTTATACAAATGTTATAAATCAGCAACCTACACCGAAAATGATATAAAGCTTCACTTTATTCTTATGGATATTCTTGAAAATAGGGAGATGACTGTCCCTGAAATTACCGATATGATCGTTTCCAAATACGGTATGGTATTCGACTTGCAGACAGTAAGGCTAAAGCTTAAGGAATATGCAGAAGAGGGATTACTTCTTCAGCGCAAGGTGGGAAAGGCTACAGCTTTCAGAAAATCGGACATCTATATTGATGATATCATAAGCAGTTATCCTATGCTTTCCGATATGATAACCTTCTTTTCAGAAGAGATGCCCTTCGGAGTTGTGGGCAGCTTTATTATGGATAAAGGGGATATAGCTAACAGCATATTTACCCGAAAACACGCATATATGGTACATACTCTTGATGATGAGATGCTTCTTGAAATACTCTCTGCTATGGGAGAAAAAAGAGTCGTTACATTGTCCTGTGTAAGCGTCAAAAAGGGAAATAAGCTCAATATTACCGCGATCCCTCTTAAAATACACAGTTCTGTGCAGACAGGAAGAAACTATCTTATCATGTACTACGAGTCTCAGAAAAGGCTGTTTTCGGTAAGGCTCGACAGCGTTAAATCTGTAAATATCGGCGAAAAATGCGAAAAATACGATAAGTATTATGAATATTACGAAAATAATAAATGCCGTTTATGGGGAACAAGCTTTGGAAATAAGCGTATTTACGGTCAGAAAGAGAAAGTGCATATCGAAATACTTATCGATGAAAATACAGAAGGGTTTATCCTGAAACGTCTTGAACGAGAGGGCAGAAATGGAAGAGTCACAAAAATCGAGGAGGGCAGATATGCCTATGACGCCGAGGTTTTTGATGCAAATGAGATGTCCCCCTGGATAAAGACCTTTATCGGAAGAATAGCCGTCTTTGATACTACCAACAACGAGTTAAAAGAGAGATTTTTTAACGACATTCAGCAACTTTATGATATGTACGGAGGTGATGAAGGGTGAAGCTATTTTCTGAAATCAACTGTACATACTATAACATAACAGAAAAGATATTAAGACAGAAGACTGTTACAAAAGAAGAGATAAGACGAATCATAGGCAAAAACGGCTTCTCGGAAACAGTGTTATTTCTGGAGCCTGAGCTAATCGGCAAAAGTAATATCGGACTCCTTTCAGAAAAGAACGGAATATATAGCTCAATACTGGAAAAGGAACCCCATATCCCTCTTTCTACTATGGAGAAAAGGTGG
The DNA here is from genome assembly GCA_016302655.1 of Oscillospiraceae bacterium. Classification (GTDB taxonomy): domain Bacteria; phylum Bacillota; class Clostridia; order Oscillospirales; family Ruminococcaceae; genus Ruminiclostridium_E. Next base: position 3,721 of record JAEDNF010000076.1, read on the forward strand.
CTTTGCACTATTCTGAACGATAAGAAAAGCTCTCTGTTCCTTGATAAGGAGCAGAAAGCTGAGCTATATGAGCTGCTTGGAGCCGGGTCGTTATATGACAGTAGTGCTTTCTCCTTTTTCGACCGTTATAAAGATGGCGATGATTTTGAAAATGAAGATTATATTAATCATTTCAGAAATATTCTTCGTTCAATGCATGAAAAAATACTTATAAAAATCAGCTTTCATACAAGAAAAAGCCAACGAATAACCCACTATTATCTGCCCGAAAGAATTGAATACTCGTCGAAAAACGATAAATTCAGAGTGCATGTTATCAGATATAATAAATCACATCCTGTAGAAAGAGGGGTTATTAACCTTTCCCAGATAAATTCAACCGAGCTTACAGAAATAGTCCCTGTGGACAGTCTGTCCGATGCCCCGCCGAAGAGAACGATCGTAATAAGAGTCAAAAACGAGAGAAACGCAATAAACCGCTTTATGATGGAGTTTGCAGAACTTGAACGTATATCCGAATTCGATGACGATACGAAGGAATGTATTGTAACAATGAAATATGAAGCAATGGACGAAACAGAAATACTTATCCGCATTCTTTCCTTCGGGCCTGTTGTTGAGGTTCTGGAGCCCGAAGATTTCAGAGAAAAGATTGCACAAAGGATTAGAAATCAGAGGCAATTGAGCTTAAGTGAAGATTCAGTACGGTAGCCTTCAGAGATAATTGCAATATATTATAGGGGCGGTCGCTGTAAAAAGTGACCGCCTGATTTTAATCTGAACAATAATTGACACAAGAAAACAGCCGGCTTTTCACCGGCTGTTTAATGATATCTTATTATTATGCGTTAGGATTATTCGCACCGCAGTTTGTGCAGAAACGCTGACCTGCCGGATTATTTGAACCGCAAGCACAGCGCCAATCGCTTTCAACGGGAGCAGTTGTTACCTGATTGCCTGTTTGAACCGGCTGATTATAACCGTTATTCATCGGCTGACCGTAGCCGTTATTCACAGGCTGACCATAGCCGTTGTTCATCGGCTGACCGTAACCGTTATTCATTGGCTGACCGTAACCGTTGTTCATAGGCTGACCATAGCCGTTATTCATAGGCTGACCATAGCCGTTATTCATAGGCTGACCGTATGGTGCCGGAGCAAGCGGAACATAAGCAGCGGCAGCAGCGGCAAGCTGTTTATCCGAAACGGATTTTAATCCGAAAATGGTAGTTATCAAGCCGAATACAGCCGCACCGATAGCGACAATCATTACTATTACAAGGCAGATATTTATCATATTTATACAGAAGTCTACAGCACTGGATATATTACTGAATCCGCTGACATGGATTTCGCCGTATTTTATACCTCTGCGTATCTCCGCTCTGAATTCATCGCTGTTGAAAAATCCAATCATTATGCCGAGCGAAATTACTTCTATAAGTCCCGAAAAAGTGAGAATAGCGTCGATTATCGAAGTAACTGTCAAAGCAGTTTTTCTGCCGGGTGTCGGCATAGTTTTATATTTGCTGTTTATAATAATCACAGCAATAGATAAACCTATAATAAACATAATTCCTCCTGAAAATGTATCTATTGTTTCGGTTTTCCGCAGTAAATGCAGAAGTTATGTGCAGGATTGTTGTATTTACCGCAGGATTTGCATTGCCACGAAGAGTATTCGGTGGTAAAGCTTTGTTGGTTGTTATTTTGCCGATTAGCTCCTTGTGTAAATTGTCCGAAAAACATATTTGTTTTTTTCTGCTGATCCTGATAAGCGGCGTTTTCGAGAAATCCGTTTTTTACCGCTCTGTACCCTTGTATGCAGGCAATCACACATACCGCTATCATAATGGTTTGATAAACACCGATGGCACCGAATATAGAGGAAGCCCAGCCGGCACTTGAATTTAGATAAGTGGGGATCACTCCGAATACAAACGACAGTAACATGAAACCCGTCAAAACCGTAAGTATTATTGTCAGTATTTTAAGCGCGGTAAGCTTCGACATAGTGGGATAGCCTTTATACGAACTGCACAGCACAAAGATGACTATTGCAAGACCGGCTTGTAACATAGGAGTACCTCCTTAATGCCTTACGCTGTTCTTTGGTGCGCCGCACTGTGAACAGAATTCTCCGCCTGCTACATCGTTGTTTACTGTGCCGCAGATATTGCACTGCCATGTCGGGCAGTTATTGTTGAACTGCGGCGGAGGCGGAGGCGGAAACTGAGGGCCTGCATTGAACGCCTGCTGATTAACCGCAAATACAGTAGAACCGCACCTTGAGCAAGCAGATTCGTTAGAGCCGACTGCACAGCCGCAAACCGCACAGTATTTTGGTGTATTTTTGAACTGCGGCAGGATATTTGCTTGATTGAATGCCTTCTGAGTAAGCTCTTTGTTTGCTACCGTGCAGTAGCCGATTATGCAGAAGACAACTCCGACCAGTATGGTTATTATTACTGCGATATAATATGATAAGTATATCCCGAATACAGAAGAGTCGGTTATATTTGATATATTTCTGTTTACAAAATAATCATAGGGGTTGAAAAGGAATGACAGAAAATCAATTTTGAAAATCAGAAGCAGAGAATCAACTACCGTAAGAAGAACAGTAAGCGTTGTGAGCGCCCTTCTGCCTCGCAGACTCGGCTTTTTCCTGTAGCGGACTGCAATTATGCCGATAGCGATAATAAAAATCAATACGGCAACAATGAAAATAAAACCGTCGAATAAACTGGATAGAAGCGACTGATTGGACATAACTATACCTCCATTGGTCATAACTATACCTCCGTTAAGTAGGTATGAACTTTTAGCGTTTGTAAGATTTATACAAAGCTTATATATAATTTTACCACATCATACGCACTTTGTCAATCGACCTTTAATATTGACATTCGGGCAGTTCGGATATATAATAATATACAGCGAAACGGTTTGGATAATACTCGGTTACCGTTTCGAACAAGGTGCGGATATACTGCACTGTCGGGATATTTCCCGGGAAAGGATGATAATTATGGCAGTACTTGTAACCGGCGGAGCAGGATATATAGGCTCCCATACCTGTGTTGAACTTCTTAACGCAGGAGAAGATATTATAGTAATCGATAATTTCTACAACTCAAAACCAAAGGCTATCGAGACAATAAAAGAACTTACCGGCAAGGACTTCAGATTCTATGAGAATGATTGCTGTGACAGAGAGGCTCTCGACCGTATATTCAGAGAGAATTTCATTACCGAAGTAATTCATTTTGCAGGCTATAAGGCGGTAGGCGAAAGCTGCGTCAAGCCTATAATGTACTATGAGAACAATATAAATTCAACGCTCGCACTTATTGAAACAATGCAGAAGTACGGCTGCAGAAGGCTGGTATTCAGCTCAAGTGCAACCGTTTACGGTATTCCCAAAAAGGTTCCCGTAACAGAGAAGTTCCCACTGAGCGCAATCAATCCTTACGGCTCGACAAAGCTTATGATAGAGAATATGTGCAGAGAGCTTTATGCGTCGGATGACCGCTGGAGCATAATATTACTGCGTTATTTCAACCCTATCGGCGCTCACGAAAGCGGAAAGCTCGGTGAAGATCCCAACGGTATCCCCAACAACCTTATGCCGCTTATTCTTCGTGCGGCTTC
>JAEDNF010000077.1 GCA_016302655.1 Oscillospiraceae bacterium
TAAACTTTTACCGAAAACCGTTTTCATAGGCTTAAAAGGAATGGTTTTTATAAAAATTAAGTCCGTATATGCGTGGCTCGAATTTTGTTCATATTATAATATCTGTTTTTCTGCGGATAATAATTTCGGCGGCATAAAGCCGTATATGAAAGGAGCATAAAATGGATAAAAAGCGTGAAGAGCAGGAGAAGCTCGACGAAAGCACAGCAAAACAAATGAGAGTAATGAACACATCTATAAGAATGGCGGCTTTAAGAAGGTCACGGTTCGATCCCAACGGAAGTTATACCGGCGTATGCGAAAATCTGTACGATGAGCCCGTACAGGACGCAGACGATTTGTAAAAACACTTTTACGGACTATTGAAAAGTACCTTCCGTTGTGGTATCATTTATATAAAATAACAGAAGACGGAAGGTGCTTTTTATGTCGGAATCATCACATCACATCAGAATAGTTACCCTTGACGAGCTAAACAGGCACGCAGAGAATACCGAAAAATTCATAGCGGATTCGGAAAAGCAGTATACCGCAAAAATATCCGAAGCGGCACAGCGTATAGCCGATTGCTATAAAGAAAAACCGCTGGTGCTTCTGTCGGGACCGTCGGGTTCGGGAAAAACGACAACGGCATACCGCATAGCAAAACAGCTTGCAGACAAGGATATAAAATCGGTCGTAATATCTATGGACGATTATTTCGTACCGGGAGCGATCCCTCCCGACAAGAACGGCAAGATCGACCTTGAAGCGCCCGAAAGAGTGGACTGCGAGCTTCTTAAAAAAGACCTGCTCACTCTGACTTCGGGCGGCGAGGTTCAGCTGCCTAAGTTCGATTTTACCGACAAGTCAAGAAGTCAAGGCAACAAGATACGCTGTGACGGAAACACGGTCGTAATAATTGAGGGTATCCACGCATTGAACCCTGCCGTGACGGGCGAGCTTCACGACCACGCTACCTTTATATATGTCAGCGTGCGTACAAGAATAGCCGATGAAAAAGGCACTCTGCTCCACCCCTCAAAGATTCGTCTTATCCGCCGTCTGTCCCGTGACAAGCTGTTCAGAGGCAGGGACTATCATAGGACTATAGAGCAGTTCCCCAGCGTTCAAAGGGGCGAAAGCCTGTACATTATGCCGTATAAGCACCTTGCAGACTTTGATATCGACACCTTTTTCCCGTATGAGCTGTCGGTATACCGCAGTGTTCTGGCAAAGCTGTGCGAAAACGACCTTGAAGAATGTATAATGCAGGTCAACCGCTACAGCGAGCTGCCTAAATTCCTCTCGCAGATAGCCCCGATACCTGCCGAAGCGGTACCCGACGATTCTCTTATCAAGGAGTTTATCGGCTGACTTGTGCAAAATCACGAATAGCCGGCTTAATCTTGGTGATTTTTAACTAAAATTGTATCTTGTCTATTTACTTTTTTGTTGATATGATGTATAATAAGCTTACGCACATACAAAATGTAACGGAAGGTGTGTTTATGGCAGCTTATAAAACAGATAACGGCACCGGCATACTGCTTGAAAGCGGTACAAACGAGCTGGAGCTTTTAGAATTTGATATATGCGGAAACTCGTACGGCATCAATATTGCCAAAGTCCGTGAGATAATGATGGAACAGGAGCTTGTTCCCATGCCTCAGGCACCCGCAGAGATAGAGGGCGTGTTTATGCCTCGTGAGAAGCTTATCACCGTCATCGATCTCCATAAGGTACTCGGCAAAGAAAAGCCGGCAGACGCAAGAGGACTTTTCGTGATCTGTGAGTTCAACGGTATGGATATAGGATTCCATGTATCATCGGTACAGGGCATTCAGCGTATCGGCTGGACAGCGATAGAGAAGCCGCCGCAGGTATCCTCCGACGCCAACACAGGCATTGCAACCGGTATAGCTAAAGTAAACGGAAAGATACTTGTTATCCTCGACTTTGAGAAGATAGTCGGCGACATCAACAAGAGCGCAGGCCTTGACCTTGCCGGTTCGGAGAACATCAAAGCCGACAAGATAACTTCGGAAAAGCATATTGTTATTGCCGAAGATTCGCAGTTCCTCAACAAGATGATAGTAAACAGCCTCGCCGATATCGGCTTCAAGGATATCCGTTCTTTCCAGAACGGCAAAGAGGCGTGGGATTACTTATCAAAGTTTACAAACTATGACGGCGATATCACCGAATGTGTTGCCGCTGTCATAACCGACATAGAGATGCCGCAGATGGACGGTCATCATCTTACAAAGCTCATCAAGTCCGACAGCAAGCTGAAGAAGATCCCCGTATTCCTCTTCTCTTCTCTGATAAACGAGCAGATGTATCAGAAGGGACTTTCGGTAGGCGCTGACGAACAGTTCTCAAAGCCGCAGATAGGTATGCTTATCGAGCGTCTTATGCAGATACTGAGCGAATAATTATTGCTTATTCGCTGTTGCTTTGCAACGGCTGAATATCTGATTTTCATTTTTATTCCTTACTTAAGTTTGTTTCGTTTTATGTGAGTTAATACGGCAGGAGCTGTCCTGCCGTTCTTTTTTGCTGCTATGACTTGAAGTTCCCCCGATAATGTGATATGATATAGTATATATGCACACAGAAAGGTCTGACAGAGTTTGAGAATAGTGTCTTTATCGGATAACGAAGCGGCTGACTCAAGGCTGTTTGCCGAAAACGGTATATGCCTGTATATCGAGCACGGCGGCAAGAAGATTCTTTTCGGCTCGGGCGCTTCTCCGCTGTTTTTAAGCAACGCAGAAAGGCTCGGCGTTCCTGCCGGCAATGCCGACGCACTGATACTGCCGATAAATCACAGTGACTGCACCGGCGGTACCGAAGCCGCAGTAAAGAAATCTCCCGGTATCAGCATATATATAAGAGAGGCGGCGGCTTGTGACTGTGCATATAAAGAAAAGCTTTTAAGGACAAGAACGGGACTGCCTCAGTCCTTTTATAAAAGCGAAAAATACAACACTCTGCGCTTTGAACGGTTTACGGAAGTCTGCAAGGACTTTTTCCTCGTCTCGCCCGACCGCACGGATAAGCCGATCGAATCGGACAGACATTTCTATATAAAAAGGCGTGGAGGGTATGTCGCCGACGACTTTTCGGAAGAATGTTTTGCGGTATGCTTCCCAAAAAGAAGGCGGGACGGATTCGTACTGCTGACCGCCTGCTCCTACAGCGGCGTTGCCGATATGGTAAAAACCGCCGTAAGACTGTGGGACGCACCCGTGCTGTCGGTGATAGGAGGCTTCGGGCTGTGTTCGCCGTCGGGTAAGCTCTCGGTTACGGCTCATGAGGCGGAAAAAACGGCAAAAGAGCTTTCAAAGCTCGGTACAGGCAGTATTTACACCTGCCACAACACCGGCAGAAAAGGCTATGATATAATGAAAGAAATACTCGGCGACAGGCTTCAGTACCTGCGTGCCGGAGAGGAGCTTGAGTTTTAATGAATGTACTTGTAGTGGGTTGCGGAAAAGTAGGCTCACGCCTTGCCGCTTTGCTTGTTGAAGAAGACATGGATGTATCGATAATTGCGAGAACAACGGCAGAAGCCGAAACAATGCTCGACCCCGATTTTAAGGGCAGTCTTCTTTGCGGAGTGCCTATCGACCAGGATAATCTGAAAAAAGCCGGAATAGAAAGCTGTGATGTTGTATGTGCGGTAACAGACGACGACAACACCAATATAATGGTAGCACAGCTTGCTAAGGAGGTATACGGCGTAAAGAAGGTAATAAGCCGTATACTCGATCCCGAAAGAGGCGATATCTTCGCTCACTTCGGTCTTGAGACGGTATGCCCGACAAAGCTCACGGTAGAAGCTATCTGCTCTGCCATAAAACCCATGCTTGAGGAAAAATATATCAGCTTCGGCTCGCACACGGTGCGCTTTACCACTATGGAGATACCCAAGGAGTTTATCGGTATGACTCCGCTTGATATCGAATACGAAGACAACGAGACTTTGTACGCTATAATCCGTGCTGACAGCACTATGGAGATAATCAACAACTATAATGTCGTCATGAAAGAGGGCGACAAGCTGATTTTCTCAAAATCTATCTGAAAGAAAGGGAATATATGATGCATTCGCTGATAATAGGCGGCGGAAAGATAGGCTACTACCTCGCCAAAGTGCTGATAGAAAAGGGCTATGATGTGTCCGTCGTCGAAAAAGAAAAAGAATCCTGCCAGAAGTTCGCGAACGATCTTAACATATCGGTCATAAAAGGTGACGGAACCTGCGTCTCAACGCTTGAGCAGGCAGGAGTCGCAAGTGCCGACAGCGTTATTGCCGTTACGGGACGGGACGAGGACAACCTTGTAGCCTGCCAGCTTGCAAAACGGCTCTATCAGGTAAAAAAGACTATCGCAAAGGTAAACAATCCCAAGAATGTTGACGCTCTTAAAAAGCTCGGCGTTGATATAGTAGTAAGCTCCACCGATAACATCACAGGCCAGCTTGAAAGGGAGATAGACAGCGGAAAGATAAAGGAACTGCTTCCGCTGGGTGCAGGAAAGGCGGCAGTATTTGAGATAGTTCTCGACGAAACCTTTACTCTTCAGGATGTACCGCTGATGGAGATGGACATACCGCTGACGCTGAACATTATTTCGATAATCAGAAACGAAACCGAGCTTATAATCCCCCGTGGTCACACTACTCTGCAAAAGGGCGACAAGCTGATGATCCTTACAAAAACCAAGGATAAAAACGACATTTTAAAGGCTCTTAAGATAAAAAGCTGAGCTGTATGTAACAGTTTCTTTGTGTATTTTAAGAAACAAATATCACTTATTAATAATTCTTGTTGTGAAATTGCACAAAGCTGTGTAACGGTTTTAGTGCAATTTCACCTTATTATTTACAAAATATCTGTTTTAGCCTTGAATACAGGCTATTTATGATGTATAATTAACAGTAAGAAAACTATGAAGAGAAAGGGAAAAACTATGAAATCACCGTTCACCGAAAGTGAGATATCCCGTAAGCTTTCAGAGATACTGGAGTACGACTTCAGAGTATCCACTGCGGAAGCTACGCACACACAGATTTATAAGGCTTTATCAAAGATAGTAGTAAACTATCTTAAAGAGAAGCGCCATATGTTTATGACCGACTGCAATTCCAAGGGCAGAAAGCAGGTATACTATCTGTCAATGGAGTTCCTTATGGGCCGTTCATTAAAGACTAATTTGTACAATCTCGGCATGCAGGACGAGGTTGCGAAGGCTCTTAAGAAGCTCGATGTAAAAATCGAGAGCATTTATGAAGAAGAGCCCGACGCAGGACTCGGCAACGGCGGTCTGGGCAGACTTGCGGCGTGCTATCTTGACGGACTTGCTACCTGCGAGTTCCCCGCAACAGGATATTCTATCCTTTACGAATACGGCATCTTCAAGCAGAAGATCATAGACGGCTGGCAGACAGAGCTTCCGGATGAATGGCTCCCCGGCGGCAGAGCATGGCTCGTACCCGTTCCCGACCAGGCTATCGAAGTTCACTTTGACGGTGAGATTGACGAAAAGTGGGACGAAAACTACCACAGCGTAAATCATATAAACTACAAGACCGTAAACGCAGTACCTTATGATATGTATGTTTCGGGCTATGACAGCAAGGGCGTTTCAAAGCTCCGTCTGTGGAGCGCAGAGAGTATGTCGTTTGATATGAATATGTTCAACCAGGGCGACTACGCAAAGGCTATCGGTGCAAACAACATAGCTCACTCGCTGACAAAGGTACTTTACCCCAACGATAACCACCTTGAAGGAAAGGCTCTCCGTCTGCGTCAGCAGTATTTCATGAGCGCCGCTTCGGTAGGCGATATCGTAATGCGCCACATGAATGTATACGGCACTCTTGAGAACATTCACGAAAAGGCTGCTATTCACATAAACGACACCCACCCCACTCTTGCAATACCCGAGCTTATGAGAATACTGCTCGATGACTGCGGCTATGACTGGGACAAGGCTTGGCACATAATCACCAACACCTTTGCTTACACAAACCACACGGTTATGGCAGAAGCGCTTGAAACATGGGATGTTGACCTTATGAAGCGCATACTCCCCAGAATCTACTCTATCATAGTTGAGATAAACAACCGCTACTGCGCTCACCTTATGGAAGTAACGGGCGGCGACAGCGAAAAGGTTACGAGAATGTCCATCATTCTCAACAACCGTGTCAGAATGGCAAATCTCTGCTGTGCGGCAAGCACTTCTGTAAACGGCGTTTCAAAGCTCCACTCCGAAATCATCAAGGACGACGTTTTCAACGATCAGTATTCTGTAAATCCCAATGCTTTCAAGAATGTCACAAACGGTATTGCATACCGCCGCTGGCTTCTCGCAAGCAACACCGGACTTACAAGCCTGCTCTCAGAGTGCATCGGCGACGGCTTCAAGAAGGACGCTTCAAAGCTCGAGGACTTCAAGAAGTTTGCTGGCGACAAGGCGGTTCTTGACAAGCTTGCGGCAGTAAAGCTCAAAAACAAAGAAAAATTCGCTAAGTATGTATATAATACCACCGGCACAAAGCTCAACTGCAACGGCATATTCGATGTTCAGGTAAAGCGTCTGCACGAGTACAAGCGTCAGCAGCTCAATGCGATGAACATTATTGCGGATTACATCTACCTGCTGAACAACCCCGACGCAGACTTTGTACCCAAGACCTACATCTTCGCTTCAAAGGCTGCTCCCGGCTACTATATGGCAAAGCAGATAATCAAGATGATCTGGTGCATAGGCGAAGAGCTTAAGAAGAATCCTAAGCTCAGCGAAAAGCTCTCGGTAGTATTCCTTGAGGACTATAAGGTAACTCTGTCAGAGCTGCTTATGCCGGCAAGTGAGATATCCGAGCAGATATCTCTTGCAGGTACTGAGGCTTCGGGTACAGGCAATATGAAGCTCATGCTTAACGGTGCGCTTACAATGGGTACCTATGACGGCGCTAATGTTGAGATACACGGTGCTGTAGGTGACGAGAACATCTTCATATTCGGTATGTCCACTCCCGAAGTTAATCAGCTTAAGGCAGAGGGCTACTCACCCGAGAAGATATACAACTCTCACGCCGTTATCAAGAATGTACTTGAAAAGATGTACAAGGGCATAAACGGTGCAACCTTTGAGGAAGTCGCAAACGCTCTGCGCTATACCGACAGATATATGTGCTTTGCCGACTTTGACAGCTACAGAGGAATGCAGGCAAAGGCAAGCGAGATATACAAGGATAAGTACCTCTGGAACAAGATGTCGCTTATCAATATCGCTTCTGCAGGCATATTCTCCGCAGACCGTGCAGTTACCGACTACGCCCGTGATATTTGGAAGCTGATATAAA
>JAEDNF010000078.1 GCA_016302655.1 Oscillospiraceae bacterium
GTATTATTCCATTGTCTTAATCGAATCAAACTCATCGCATATTTCAGCGGAAGGCTTCTTGTCAAGCATCGAAACAACTATTATAGCAACAAGAGCTACTATAAATGCAGGCAGAAGCTCGTAGATATCCAGAAGTCCGCCGAGCGGTCTTACAAGGAACTTCCATACGAATACCATAACACCGCCTGCAAGGATACCTGCAAATGAGCCCCACTTTGTCGTGCGCTTCCAGAACAGCGACATCAGCATTACAGGACCGAATGCCGCACCGAAGCCTGCCCACGCAAACGATACTATCTGGAATACCGAGCTGTTCTTATCCCATGCAATAACAACACCTACAACAGCTATCACTATAACGGTTATTCTTGCTACAAGCATAGCTGTCTTTTCGCTGACCTTGATTTTGAATACCTGGCTGAACAGGTTTTCTGATACTGCCGAAGAAGCCGCAAGCAGCTGAGAATCCGCAGTTGACATAGTCGAAGCAAGAATACCTGCAATGATAAGGCCGCCGACAATTGCGGTCATCGGTCCGAATGATGCAAGCAGATTTGCGATCTCAACGATTATAGTCTCGGGGTCGCCGCCGTCATACAGAGGATCGATAACGCCCTTCTGGCTCATAGCAAGACCAACAACACCTATAAATGTAGCTACTGCAAGAGAGATAACTACCCATACTGTTGCTACTCTTCTTGAAGTCTTGAGCTTCTTGCTGTCGCTTATTGCCATAAATCTGAGCAGTACATGAGGCATACCGAAGTATCCGAGTCCCCATGCAAGAGTTGAGAATATATTGAGCGTGCCGTATTCGCTCGTCGTTTTGTTCAGAACATCAAACGAATGTGTTACCGAGAAATAACCGGGCATAGAGTATGCGTTGTTCATTACTTCTACGATACCGCCTGCCATATTTATACCGAACAGTACAACAACGATAAGAGCTATAGTCATGATGATACTCTGTATAAAGTCTGTTGTACTTGCGGCAAGGAAGCCGCCGATAGTGGTATAAGAAATGATTACAATAGCGCTTACTATCATAGCTAAGTGATAATCAACGCCGAAAAGGCTCTCGAACAGCTTTCCGCAAGCCGCAAAGCCAGAACCGGTATAAGGGATGAAGAAGACAATGATAATAAGTGCCGCAATAAGCGTCAGTATCTTCTTTTTATCCCTGTGTCTGTTTGAGAAGAACTCGGGCAGAGTTATAGCGCCGCAGGTCTGAGAATACTTTCTGAGCCTCTTTGATACAACAAGCCAGTTTATGTATGTACCTACCGCAAGTCCTATAGCTGTCCAGCTTGCCTCCGCAATACCGTATGCATACGCAACACCGGGCAAACCCATAAGCAGCCATCCGCTCATATCCGACGCTTCTGCGCTCATTGCGGTTACGAACGGTCCGAGTTTTCTGCCGCCGAGATAAAAGTCGCCGACATTATCGGTTTTTCTTGAACATAAAACGCCTATCACTACCATTCCGACGAGATAAAGCGCTATGGTTATCAGCATAATGATCTGATGAGAACTAAGTTCCATAATTTAACCTTCCCTTCTTTATTTGCGTTGCCGCATTATGTTATCTATTCTATCACATCTATTCGGTTTTTGCAAGTTTTTTATGATAAAAAATCATTTAATGTCGAAATTTGTTTGTCCGTTTAATCGGACACCAATGATGATAAAATCAAAGCATAAGATAAAAGCCCCACATGAGAAAGGATAAAACAATGGATTTTGTAGTAGTATCAATTTTTGCGGCTCCCTTTATATGCACCGGAATGGCATTTTTAATGCAAATCGCTGAGAAAAAGATAAAAGCGGTTCTTGCCGGCAAGGCAAAAACCGCAGAGCGTCACAACTGTAAAATTGAAAAGCTGAACTATATCGAAAGCGATAACCGCAGAGCAGTCTGATCAGAATACCTCTTCTTCAGCCTTGCTCGGCCGTCCCATCAGCTTAGGTATAGCGGCAAGAGGGCTCTGTCCGTTATAGCATACTTCGCAGAGCTGCTCGATAATCGGTACCTGTACATTGAGCGAACGAGCTATCTCGTATGCTATTTTTGCACACTGATAGCCTTCAACCGTTCCGACACGGTTTACAGCCTCTTTGGCAGACATACCCTGACCTATAAGCAGACCGGCACGATGATTTCTTGAATGTGCCGATGTGCAGGTAACAATAAGGTCGCCTACACCCGAAAGACCGTTGAAAGTCTCTCTTTTTCCTCCCATCGCTACGCCGAGTCTTGTTATCTCGGCAAGTCCTCTTGTCATAAGCGCGGCGATCGTATTGTCACCGAGCCCCATTCCTTCTACTATTCCGCAGCAGAGGGCAATGGGGTTTTTCAATGCGCCTCCGAGCTCACAGCCTACAAGATCGCTGTTGCGGTATATCCTGAATCTGTCATTCTGGAGCGTTTCCTGCAGATACATCATACACTCTTTGTCTTCAGAAGCACATACAACCGTAGTAGGAATGCTTCTGCCTATCTCTTCTGCGTGCGAAGGACCTGTAAGCACTGCAATGCGGTTTTCGGGCAGTTCTTCGGCAAGCACCTGGGACAGACGCTTGTCCGTGCCTTCTTCAAAGCCTTTACCTACATTAACAACGATAGTATCTTTTCTGATATGTCCCTTTACTTTAAGAACGACCTCACGGACAAACTTTGACGGGATAGCAAAAACAAGGATATCCGCATCGCTTACGCAATTTATGTCCGTAGTAAGACTTATGGAAGGCGGAACGATAACTCCGGGGAGCAGTTTTTTATGCTCTCCGTCGTTAAGTATTGCGTCGATTTCTTCCTTATACTTTGACCAGGCTGTCACCTGATGTCCCTGCTTGTCCCACATTATTGCAAGCGCAGTGCCGAAACCGCAGCCGAGAATAGTAATTTTAGCCATTTTTGTCCTCTTTTCGTTATGCCTTCTGTCCGAGCTTTTTCTCGGTATGATTTTTAAGCCTTACTAAATTGCCTCTGTGCATAAACAGTATCAGTATACCGATAAGCGCCGCTAAAATCATATTGATATATACGCAAGGATCTCCGTTCAGCAGTCCGTATCCGAGAATCGTAAACGGATACAAAACGGCGGCTATGCACGAGCCGAGCGAAACATATCTTGTTATAGCAACAACGATAATGAATATTCCGAGCAGAACGCAGGCAGGAATCCATTCTATCGTCATAAGTACAGAAACCGACACCAGTATTCCCTTTCCGCCTTTAAAGCCGAAATATACAGGGAAAACATGACCGAGAATCGCAGTTAAGCCTGCAACAAACGCAACATAATTCATTCCGTTTGAAAAATCCGTTGTGTCTACCCCAGCAAGCCACAAAAAAGAAAATCTGACAATAAGTATCGACAGAACGCCCTTAAGCACATCTCCGAGAAGCACGAAAAGCGCCGCTACCTTTCCTTGAGTCCTCAGGGTATTTGTTAGTCCGGCATTGCCGCTTCCGAGCGTCCTTATGTCCTCGCCTGTCTTTATTTTCGTTACGATTATTGCGCTGTTGATACCGCACAGCAGATACGGCACGATCAGCATTATTGCATAGCACAGATATATCATTATCCGTTATTCTCCTCTTTCTCTTGCTATTATTCTTATAGGCGTTCCGTCAAGCCCGAAGCTCTCTCTTATCTGATTTTCAATATATCGCTGATAAGAATAGTGGAACAGCTCTTTATCGTTGCAGAATATTACAAATGTCGGAGGCTTTGCCGAAGCCTGAGTCATATAGTAGAGCTTCAGTCTCTTGCCCTTATCCGACGGAGGCTGAACTCTCGCCGTAGCGTAACCCAGCATATCGTTAAGCGTGCCGGTGGAAATACGCCTTATATTCTGGGAATATGTGTACTTTATCTGCTCGAACAGCTTATCTATACGCTGTCCGGTAAGTGCCGAAATAAACACAAACGGAGCATAGGACATAAACGAAAAATCGACCTCGAGCTTTTTTGTGAACTCCTGCATAGTCTTTCCGTCTTTATCGACAGCGTCCCACTTATTTATTGCGATAACGCTTGCCTTGCCCTGCTCGTGAGCATAGCCTGCAACCTTGCTGTCCTGCTCGGTAAAGCCTTCGGTTGCGTCTATCATTATAACACAGACATCTGCTCTGTCAACCGCCATATAAGCACGAAGCACGCTGTATTTTTCTATCTGCTCGTTTACTTTTGACTTTCTGCGAAGTCCTGCGGTGTCGATAAATACATATTCCTGACCGTCACGCTCTATAACAGTATCTACGGCATCACGGGTGGTTCCTGCGATATCGGATACTATCATACGCTGTTCGCCTGCTATCTTGTTTACAAGCGAGGATTTTCCTGCGTTGGGCTTGCCGATAACAGCGACTTTTATTGCGTCTTCGGAGTATTCCTGCTGAGGATTAGCCTCAGGCATATTCTCGAATACTGCGTCGAGAAGATCTCCCGTGCCGTGTCCGTGTACCGATGATACCGCAATCGGCTCGCCGAGACCTAAATTGTAGAACTCGTAGAAATCCGGCGGCACATCGCCTACACCGTCGCATTTATTTACGCAGAGCACAACAGGCTTGCCGCTTTTCTGAAGCATTGAAGCAACATCGGCATCGTTTGCTGTAACTCCCGAAGTAACATCTGTAACAAATATAATTACATCTGCCTTATCTATGGCAAGCTGTGCCTGCATTCTCATCTGCGAAAGTATTATATCCTTGCTGTCAGGCTCTATACCGCCTGTATCAACCAGCATAAACTCTCTTCCGAGCCACTCTGCCTTTGCATATATTCTGTCACGGGTAACGCCCGGCGTATCGTCGACTATCGACATTCTCTTTCCGACAATACGGTTAAAGAGCGTTGACTTTCCGACATTCGGTCTTCCGACTACCGCTACTATTCCTTCCATTTATGTCATTCCTTTCTGAAGTTCTCCAAGATACTTATATAAGAATTACCGTTAAATCTTTATGTGCTATTCTCCGAGAATTGCGTCAAGAAGCTGATAGCCGTCTGTAGCAACAGTAGTTATAGCTACTCCGAGAGCCTGCTCAACATCGGATACGGTCTTATCGTCAAGGAAAAGGTCGCTGTTCGTTTTCAGCATATTCTCGGTTATCAGCAGTCTGCCGCCGAGCTTTTCTTTATACGGCATAAGCTGTGCTATTATATCTCCTGCCGTAAGTAGTCCGGCAACGGTGATAGTTTCTCCGAAGAAGTCGTTACGGATGGTATAGACATCGACCCTTGTGTTAGGAAAATCCGATTTCAGCATTTTTCCGAGCGTATCGATAAGCGGTGCGGCAAGCACACCGGTAGCAATCGAAACCACACGCTGTTTATCATCGGTTTCGCCATACTCACGCTTATCGGCAAGTGCGTCAATAAACTCCTTTTGCAGACTTGCACACATTCCTACGCCGTTTTCAAACTGGTCAAAATCGCCGTAGAAATCGTAGTCGGGCATTTTGCGCTCTGCTGTCAGATAAAACTCATCCGACGCATAAACTACTCTGTCACCGTATTTTTCATACATCATATTACCGAAAAGCTCAAGTGTATCAACTGCCGCCGACGCCGTCTGCTTGTTGAACAGCTCCAGCTTAGGCAGTTTTTCACGGAACTTTGTTATACCTACAGGCACACAGGCTATGCTCTTTACAGACGGATACAGCATACACAGATCGGTAAGCGTTTTTTCAAGCTCCTTGCCGTCGTTCAGTCCGGGACAAAGGACGATCTGAGTATTCAGCTCAATTCCTGCCGCCGCCATTTTATAAAGATAATCAAGACATTTTCCTGCATTGGGATTTTTCGTGAGCTTAACACGAAGCTCGGGGTTAGTCGTATGCACCGATATATTCATCGGCAGTTTCATTTTTATTATTCTGTCAACATCCTCATCGCTGAGGTTGGTCATTGTTATATAGTTTCCCTGAAGAAAGCTGAGACGGGAGTCGTCATCCTTGAAGTAAAGCGTATCCCTCATTCCCTTAGGAAGCTGATTTATAAAGCAGAACACGCAGTTGTTCTTGCAATGCTGTTTGCAATCCATAAGATAAGTCTCGAAATTAAGTCCGAGATCTTCGTACTCGCCTTTTTTTACAGTTACGGTTCTATCCTCAAGCTCAACTTTCAGTTTTTCTTCCGATGAATAGAACTGATAGTCAAGTATGTCGTGTATCGGGTTTTTGTTTATTGAAACAAGGCTGTCACCGGGTTTTATGTGTGCCTTGTCGGCAGGTGAGCCTTTATCAACGGATATTATCTTTACCGACATTTCCGTGTTCCTTTCTGTAGCATACAAAGGCGTATATAACGAGTGCTGTTACGGCAACTGCTGTAATAACAGCGCCTTCTTTAAAGCCTCTTACATTATAACAAAGCTTTATTTCGTGGTCGCCGCACGGTACTCTGACGCCTACGCATCCATTATTTATATTATACACTTTTGTTTGCGTACCGTCAATATAAGCGCTCCAGTTTTCGTTATAAGATACGCTGAAAAATACTATATTTTCTTTGTCTGTCTTTATTTTTGCCGTGAGACCGTTTGTATCCTTTTCGCAATAATAAGCGGCAGACTCTCTTCTTTCGCTTGCAAGCTGTTTATAGCTTTCATCGGATATAGTATCTCCGGCTGAAGCACTTATATCTGTCAGAATGTCGGAAAACTCACTTGTATCGCTAACGATGAGAGCTTTCATATAAAGGCGTTGTTTTTGATCATTGTCGTCAAGTGCCAAGAATGCGTCACGGGATATCATACTATCATAAGTAAATCCCATAGGGATATACTCGGGATTTTCGTATATGGTATAGTTTCCCATCTTTCCGACTGCTTTCAGTCCGTCATATTTATCGCCTGTTTCGCCGAGTCCGGCAAAATATTTTACAGACAGAACATCACACAGTTCTCTGTTGTCAAAAGTAATCCTGTTATAAACACCGCTCTCATATCCGAGACCACTATCATCAAGGAACTGTTTAAAACCAATATCATGCAGGCTGTTCAGGTGAGACGGCGACTCTACACCTAAAACAAGATTACTATTTGTTGCCGATAAAGCAACTCTCAATTCACCGTTCCTGCATTCAATAGGTAATTCCTCACCAAATGCATAAGCTGCTGTATTTGCTTCATTACTCGGTATGCTTGAATAAAGATACTGTGTCATAACTCCGAAACACATATAAACGCATATCACCGTAAAAATATACAGTTTGGGCAGAAAATCCTTGTCACGCTTTGACTTTACTACGACAACAAGCAGGATAACAGATACTATCGTAACGGCAAAATGCAGGATATTCTGATATACGCTGAAGCTTGCTCTTTTGGATATAGAATT
>JAEDNF010000079.1 GCA_016302655.1 Oscillospiraceae bacterium
AGAAGAAGTCTCAATAGCAGGCTCTGACGATGAGCTTTCTTCCTTGCTTGTTTCATCGTCGGAAGATTCTTCCGAAGTAACCGAAGCTTCTTCGGATGTATCCGAACTCTTAGTGTCCGAACTCTCCTCATGTGTTGCGGAGCTGTTGCTATCCGGCATACTTACGGTCTTTCCCGAGCAGCCGACAGCGGCAATGAGCAGAGCAGATATACATAATGCTGAAAGTATTCTTTTCATATTTATCCTCCGTAATGGCAGGAAGAAAGCAGTCGAAAGACGCCTTTGTCCGTGCCGTGAAATCAGTGGTGGAACAGTCTTATACCGGTGAACGCCATTGCTATACCGTACTTGTTGCAGGTGTCGATAACATTGTCGTCACGGATAGAGCCGCCGGGCTGTGCTATATATTCAACGCCGCTTCTGTGCGCCCTTTCGATATTGTCGCCGAAGGGGAAGAATGCGTCAGAGCCGAGCGAAACGCCCTTCATCGTTGCAAGCCATGCCTTCTTTTCTTCTGTGGTGAATACTTCGGGCTTAACCTTGAAAATGTGCTCCCATGCACCGTCTGCAAGAACATCCATATAATCCTCGCCGATGTAAAGGTCGATTGCGTTGTCTCTGTCTGCTCGTTTGATGTTATCAACGAACTGTAAGCCCATTACCTTGGGAGACTGTCTTAAATACCAGTTGTCAGCCTTTGTTCCTGCAAGGCGTGTGCAGTGGATTCTTGACTGCTGACCTGCGCCTATTCCTATAGCCTGACCGCCGCAAGCGTAAGCTACGGAGTTTGACTGAGTGTATTTGAGTGTGATCATTGCAATAGCAAGGTCAATCTTTGCGCTCTCGGGAATATTCTTATTCTCGGTGACAATGTTTGCAAACAGGTTATCGTCGATTACAAGCTCGTTTCTGCCCTGTTCAAAAGTTATGCCGTATACCTGTTTACGCTCGATAGGCTCGGGAGTATAATTGGGATCGATCTTGATTATGTTGTAGTTGCCCTTTTTCTTTGACTTAAGTATTTCGAGAGCTTCGGGATCGTAGTCGGGAGCGATTACGCCGTCGGATACTTCACGCTGGATGATCTTTGCGGTTGAAACATCGCACTTATCGGACAGGGCAATGAAGTCGCCGTAAGATGACATTCTGTCAGCGCCCCTTGCTCTTGCATAAGCGCAGGCAAGTGCAGAGAGCTCGCCGAGATCGTCTACCCAGTATATCTTTTTAAGTGTGTCGGTAAGCGGAAGACCTACTGCGGCGCCTGCGGGGGATACGTGCTTGAAAGATGTTGCGGAGGGGAGTCCTGTAGCCTTTTTAAGTTCGCTTACAAGCTGCCAGCCGTTGAATGCGTCCATAAAGTTTATGTAGCCGGGCTTTCCGTTGAGTACCTCAATGGGAAGCGAGTTGCCGTTTGCCATAAAAATTCTTGACGGCTTCTGATTGGGATTGCAGCCGTACTTTAACTGAAGTTCGTTCATATTAAAAGTCCTTTCGCTTAACAGTTCTTGTTTACTATGCGTGATTCGTATGTGCCTGTGCTGATATCAATGTAGCGTGTAAACAGAGATACCTTGTTGTCGGCGTTGAGATTTTCCCATACATACGCTGTGAAAGCGTCAATATCCATATCGGGAATCACTACTGTCTTGGGTTCGCCCTCAAAACTCGGCAGGGGATTGCCGTCGCACTTGTAGGTATGTATAAACTTGCCCTTGCCGTTTAAAGGATCGCTGTATGCGTAGGTGTATCTCTGGCAGGAAGAGCCGTCGCCGTCTGCACTCTTGAGAATAGACATGGCAAAATTCATCTCGCCGTTGTCCAGATGTACTATACCCGATATTCTCGGTGTGTAGTTGGGCTTGTCGTCTTCAAATTCTCTTGTTCTCAGCGCCTGCTCAAATGTCATCTGTTTATCCATCAGCTCATAGATAGTATCGGTCTGGTCGCCGTTTGTTACTATCGTCTTATTGCCGAGCACTCTTACCGGAGCGTAGATGATAAGGTGGGGATCGGACATTTTTGACTCGTCAAATGCCTGTGTTCTGATTCCCTCGCCGTCTTCAACGAAAACTCTGTTGCGGCTGTTTTCGCTTCTGCCCATAATGAAATAAGCGATCACCGCTTTTTTGCCGTCGGGAGATTTTCCGATGACGATTCCTCTGCCGTGATAAGCAAGCGAGTTAAGCTCTTTTTCAAGTGTTACAACTTCCATATAGCCTCCTGTTATTTAAGCGTGTTTTGCACGCATTCTCGTTTATATTACGGCATACGCCGTTTTTGATTTGCCTTATGCTCACAAAGCCCCGTGATATGCGGAGCTTCATTAATAAATGACAATTTTATTCGCCGATAACGGTAACACCGTCTTTGACGGTTATCTTTCCTTCGCAGAACAGCTGTGCCGCCTTGGGAAGTATCTTCCACTCAGCCTGCTCCATTACTCGCTTCTGGAGTATCTCGGGAGTATCGCCGTTTTCGACTTCGACCGCCTTTTGCAGTATAATAGGACCTGCGTCGCACTCTGCGGTAACAAAGTGAACGGTAGCTCCCGTTACCTTTACACCTTTTTTGAGCGCTTCTTCATGTACATGAAGCCCGTAGTATCCCTTTCCGCAGAAAGAGGGGATGAGTGCAGGATGAACATTTATCATCTTGTATCTGAATGCGTCGCAGACCTGCTCGTCAAGTATCGTCATAAAGCCTGCGTAGATTACAAGATCGGCGTTCTCTTCGATAAGAGCGTCACGCATTGCCTTGCTGTAAGCGGCAACATCGGAGTAATCCTTTCTTGCAAGGACTCTTGTCTTTATTCCGTTATCAGAGGCTCTTGTAAGAGCGTAAGCGTCGGGCTTTGATGAAATCACACAGGTTATCTTGCCGCCGCCGAGTCCTTCGGACTTTTCTGCATCGATAAGCGCCTGTAAATTAGTTCCGCCGCCCGAAACCAAAACAACGATATTCTTCATATTATTCTATTATGATGCCCTCGTCACCCTTGATTATCGTACCTATGCAGAAGCTCTCAACACCTGCGCTGCGCAGAATGTTTACAGCTTCGTCAGCGTCGTCCTTATCAACAACTACCGTCATACCTATGCCCATATTGAAGGTGTTGTACATATCATGCTCGGAAATACTGCCGACTTCCTGCAGATGCTTGAATATGTAGGGAACTTCATAGCTGTGCTTAGTAACCTTTGCGGTAAATCCGTCGGGCAGAGAGCGAGGGATATTCTCATTGAATCCTCCGCCTGTGATGTGAGAGATAGCCTTGACATTTATCTTTGAGATAAGTTCTAAGACAGGCTTTACATATATCTTAGTGGGAGTAAGAAGCGTTTCGCCGAGAGTTTTGCCTGTCGGGAGCATTTCATCAAGAACTTCCTTGCTGTTGATATCAAATACTTTTCTTACAAGAGAGAAGCCGTTTGAATGAACGCCCGTAGAAGCAAGACCGATGATGATATCGCCTTCCTTAACGGTGCTGTTGTCGATGATCTTGCTCTTGTCTACTATGCCTGTGCTGTAGCCTGCGATATCGTATTCATCTTCGGGCATCATACCGGGATGCTCGGCTGTTTCGCCGCCTATCAGGGCACAGCCTGCCTGTACACAGCCGTCTGCAACGCCCTTGACGATAGCGGCAACCTTTTCGGGAACATTTTTGCCGATTGCAATATAGTCAAGGAAGTAAAGAGGCTTTGCGCCGCAGCAGATAATATCGTTCACGCACATTGCAACTGCGTCTATGCCGATAGTATCATGCTTGTCCATTAAAAATGCCAATTTCAGCTTGGTGCCTACGCCGTCTGTACCGGATACGAGCACCGGCTCCTTGATGTCGGTAAGATCGGGCTGAAAGAGTCCGCCGAAGCCGCCGATGCCGGTCAGCACGCCCGGAATATTTGTGCGCTCTACATCCTTTTTCATCAGACGAACGCCTTCATAGCCTGCGGTAACATCTACGCCTGCTGCCTTATAGCTTTCTGAAAAACTGTTCTTCATAAAATTAATTCCTTCCGTTTGGGGACTGTCGTCCTTATTTGGTGGTTTCTGTCTTACTTTCGCTTATTTTTTTGTCAAATTTGTCCTTGTACATCTCTGTAGGAACATCTGTCGGATATTCTCCGCTGAAGCAAGCGGTGCAATAACCGCAGTCTCCGCAGCCGCTTGTATGAACAGCGAGCTTCTTTGCGTTGTCAACGCTCAGATATCCGAGAGAGTCTGCACCTATTATCTTGCTTATCTCTTCTACCGTATGATGACAAGCAATAAGATGGTCTCTTGAATCGATATCCGTGCCGTAATAGCAGGGATTCAGGAACGGCGGAGCAGATACCCTCATGTGTACCTCTGTAGCGCCTGCCTCACGAAGCAGCTTTACTATTCTGCCGCTTGTCGTGCCTCTTACAATAGAGTCGTCAATCAGCACGACCCGTTTGCCTTTTACCACGCTTGCTACTGCGTTCAGTTTTATGCGTACCTTATCCTCACGGGATGACTGACCGGGAGAAATAAAGGTTCTGCCGATATATTTGTTTTTGATAAATCCAATGCCGTACGGAATGCCTGACTGGTGAGAGTAGCCTATCGCCGCATCTATTCCCGAATCGGGAACACCTACTACGATATCTGCCTGTACCGGATGCTCAAGCGCAAGGAAAGCTCCTGCTCTGAGCCTTGCCTCATGTACGGATGCGCCTTCAATAACAGAGTCGGGGCGTGCAAAATAGATGTATTCAAATACGCACATTGTATGCGGACGCTTGCCGCAGTGGTCGGTGATAGAACGGATACCGTCCTCATCAAATACAACTATTTCACCTGGAAGAATATCTCTTACAAATTTTGCTCCTACCGAGTCAAGAGCACAGCTCTCGGAAGCCACTATATAGGTTCCGTCATCGGTAACGCCGTAACACAGCGGTCTGAAGCCGTTTTCGTCACGGGCGGCAATAAGCTTTGCCGGAGACATGATAACAAGTGAGTAAGCACCGTTTATCCTGTTCATCGCACGGTTGACAGCTTCTTCTATCGAAGGTGCGTCAAGCCGTTCTTTTGTTATCAGATAGCTGATAACTTCGGTGTCGCTTGTTGTATGGAATATCGAGCCTTGCTTTTCAAGCTCATGGCGAAGCTCATAGGTGTTTACAAGGTTGCCGTTATGAGCAAGCGCCATTCTTCCTTTATAATGATTAACAAGAATCGGCTGTGCGTTGAGTCTGGCATTTGCGCCCGTAGTTCCGTAGCGCACATGGCCGACTGCCATATTTCCGAGTCCCAGCCCTTCAAGCTTATCGGGAGTGAAAACATCGTTTACAAGTCCCGTATCCTTGTATGAGTTGAAAACGCCGTCATCGTTCACCACAATGCCGCAGCTTTCCTGTCCTCTGTGCTGTAAAGCAAATAATCCGTAATAAGTGGTTGCGGCAACATTTGTCTTTTCTTTTGCGAAAACACCGAATACGCCGCATTCTTCATGCAAACCGTTGGTCAATGGAGTCATTCCTTTCCGTTCCAGCAATAAGTGCAAAGTCCGCATTCGGGCTTTCCTATTGCCCGTACAGTGCCTTCCAATGACTGAAATTCAAGCGAAGTAAGCTTGAGTCTGCGGCATATCTCTTCTCTGAGCTTTTTGCCTCTTTCGGTATTGGTGTCACTGTACTCGTCGATAAATCTGATACCGTCTGCACCCTCGGCTTCATCAATGATCTGTCTGGCGATAAGTTCCATCTCCGATGTACTGCGTGAGAAGTTAAGGTACTTACAGCCGTACATTATCGGAGGACAGGCGCTTCTCATGTGTACTTCCTTAGCGCCGTTTTCATAAAGGAACTCTACTGTCTCTCTCATCTGAGTTCCTCTTACTATGCTGTCGTCAACGAACAGCAGTCTTTTACCCTCTATAAGCTCATGAACCGGAATAAGCTTCATCTTTGCGACCTGATTTCTCATTGTCTGGTTGGTCGGCATAAAGCTTCTGGGCCATGTGGGAGTATATTTGATAAACGGACGGGCAAACGGTATTCCGCTTCGGTTGGCATAACCTATTGCGTGAGGAACGCCCGAATCGGGTATTCCGCAGATATAGTCAACATCGGGAAGCTTGCCGTTCTTAATATCGTTCTCCGCCATTATCTCACCGTTGCGGGTACGCATCGTTTCAACCGTTACGCCCTCATATACCGCATTGGGATAACCGTAATATGTCCATAAAAACGAACATATCCGCATATTGTCATCGCTGCCTTCGCTCAGCACCTCGCATCCGTCGGAGGTTATCATATCTATCTCTCCGGGGCGAAGCTCCTTGTATGTCGAGTATCCGAGCTTCTGGAATGCGAAGGATTCAAGTGAAACACAGTATCCGTCGCTGCGTCTGCCTACTATAATAGGCAGTCTGCCGTTTTTATCCCTTGCGGCGATAATTCCGTCCTTAGTCAGAATGATAAGGGACATTGTGCCCTCGATTTTGCTCTGAGCGTATCTTATTCCGTCGGTGAAGTTATCCTTCTGTGCAATGAGCGCTCCTATGAGCGAGCCTGAGTTAATGCTTCCGCTGCTCATCGTCTCAAAGTTTGCACATCCGCTTTCAAGCAGTTCATCCGACAGCGCTTCGGCATTTCTGATTATTCCGACACTGCACACGGAGTAAATACCGAGCTTTGAGCGAACCAGCAAGGGCTGGGGATCTGTATCGCTGATACAGCCGATACACAGCTTGCCTCTCATTGCCGTTGCGTCCTGCTCAAATTTTGTTCTGAACGGTGAGTTCTCAATGCTGTGGATAGCACGCTGAAAGCCGTACTCGGGGCTGTACGCCGTCATACCGCCTCTGCGGGTTCCGAGATGGGAGTGATAGTCAGTTCCGAAAAAAACATCGGTAACGCAATCGTTCTTAGACGCTGCGCCGAAAAATCCGCCCATATTTATTCCTGCCTTTTTTCTATATTTTATTTATATTATTCGCCCATCAGACGCTTCATGATCTCTGCATAAGCGTCCTCGACGCCGCCCATATCACGACGGAAGCGATCCTTGTCGAGCTTCTCGTGAGTTGTGCTGTCCCAGAAGCGGCAGGTATCGGGAGAAATCTCATCAGCGAGAATGATAGTGCCGTCGGAAGTCTTACCAAATTCGATCTTGAAGTCGATAAGGTCGATATTCAGCTTCTTGAAGAAGTCAACCATAAATGCGTTTACCTTGAAGGCATAGTCGGAGATAAGGTCGATCTCTTCCTTTGTAGCAAGTCCGAGAGCCAGAGCGTAATAATCGTTGATAAAGGGATCGCCGAGATCGTCGTTCT
>JAEDNF010000080.1 GCA_016302655.1 Oscillospiraceae bacterium
ATATTAAAGGGAGATACACATAAACGGAGGCGGCGACTGCTTGCAGGAGCCGCCTTTGCTATTCTGTCAATGTAGAAATGAATAGACGGTAGAGTGACTGCTCCGACGAGAGACTATTATTTTAATCTCAGCATAGTATTAGCAGGTATACACCATAATTATTTGGAGCATACCCACTTTTTTACAACCGCACCACTTAACCAAAAAAAGATTAAAATTACTACTTGACAAACGTGTAAATTTGTGGTACAATATCAGGTGAGGAGGTGTATCAGGATGACATATACTAAATTTGGCGAGTTCATGAGAGTCCTTCGTGTTCAGCATCATGAGGTCATGGGCGATGTTTCTAAACTGCTCGGTGTCTCTACTCCTTTTTTATCAGCGGTTGAAAACGGGCGGAAAAATGTCCCCGATGAATGGTTTGACATCATTGCTGAGCATTACGCTCTTTCAGATGATGAAATTGCAGACATGAAGATGGCGGCTGAAAATTCAAGAAATCAGGTGAAGATCACGCTGTCCAAGTCAGAAAACTATCAGAGAGAGGTGGCATTGCAATTTGCCCGCTCATTTGAAGGAATTGACGAGGACACAGCCGAAAAGATCATGGCTCTGCTGAAAAGGAGTGGTAATAACTAATGGATTATATGACCAAACCTCTCAGCAGAATTTCTATCAGGCAGATCAGCAAATATGTTAGAAGGATTTTTGGACTGAACGAGTCTGAACCATTCCCCGTTCTTGAAATCCTCGAACGTACTTGTATTATATTTGAAGGTACAGAGTATTCTGTGCTTGAAGACGATAAACTGCCTGCTGATGTTTTTGCCTGGTGTTATCCCAAGCCCGAAGGCGGATTCATGATCGAGATCAAACAGACAGTCTATGATGGTGCTTGCTATCACGGCAACAGAGCTTTTCTGTGCTTCATATGTCATGAAATATGTCATGTGATACTGTTCTATCTTGGTTATACGCCTGTTTCAACTCGTACTCTCGCAAAAGATGAAGAAATCCCTGCGTATTGCAGTGTTGAATGGCAGGCAAAAGCACTTTGCGGCGAGTTGACCATTCCATATGACGCTACTGTAGGTATGAAAGCCAAAGCGATTATGGAGAAATACCCTGTAACAGAAGCCTCTGCGAAGTATAGGGTAAAGCAAGATAAGAAGAAAAAATGACTGTACTGTATTGAAAGGTAAGGTGATCCCCATGGACTACGATCAAGACAAAGGAAAAACGCACTGACAAGTTGCTGGTAACAACAAGCCAATGCGTTTCGGGGAGTTACGATATAATCGTAACCTTAGACAAGTTTATTATATCACAACTCCCTCTCCTTTGTCAAGCGGCAGATTATACGAATTTATCAATCTGTTTCCCTGTTGACAGGAGAAAGAAGTATATTTTTGAAGAAAAACAACAATTTAATACGACTGCTTAATCTGAACTACCTTATGCTGACGAACAGAACGGTGTCCTGCGGTGGTATGGACTTGCCAGCTATCAACTGCAATGTATCGGTATTCCCCGATTATATTGCACTGTATAGCCAGAAAAGCCTTTATCATAAGACGGAGCGTACTGCTGTGGCATTCTTCCAGTTCGATGAGGATTTTGACGGTAAATATGGTCTGTATTGGGCTATTTACTACAATGTCGAGGAACGCTTGGCATATTTCAAGGAGCGTTTCAAGGACGTTAAGTATGTCATTATCCCCGACTTCTCGGAACTTGGTGATATTCACAAGATTGAGAATAATTATCGGCTGTTCAAAGGGCGGATTATCGGACTTTGGTTCATTTTCGAGATTGGCGCGGTTGTAATACCGAACATTACATTTCCAACCGAGGAGAGTGCTGACTTCGCTCTTGACGGATATGAGGAATGCTCCGTAGCTGCTATTAGCACCAAAGGACACATGGACGATCCTGCCGAAAACCTGAGGTTAAGAGCAAATATTCGCCTGACGGTTGATAAAATGCCGAAACTTAAAACGCTTATCGTTTATGATGTATGCAGTACAAACGACGCAACGCTTGATACATTCTCCTATGCTACCGAAAAGGGTATTGAGATCGTTATTCCCGATAATACCTTGAAAGAGCGTAATATTCTTTTGTATCAGGAAAGGCATACTCGAAAGGCGGTGGTGAGATGAACCACGGCAATTCGGGACTTGCACACGGTACAAGCGGTTCTCCTCAGCTTACGATTGAAAATCAGGAAATGGCGGATAAGACTAAAGATAATGAAGCCAAAGTTGCGGAACAGTATAACTATGACCATGATGAAGTTATTAGAGCGATAGATGCTAATGATATGGAATATTTAAGGACAAAGTTATCACAAACTTCTCCTATTCATATTCCCTATACGGCGGAAATCAAGCCTGATCATAAGAAAAATGGATATGAACAGGTTAGCTATAAATGGAGTGATTCAGGGTATAATTATGAGAGCAGATGGCATACTCATACGCCAAATGCACCTGAGTATAGTCGGGATACATGGGTAGTTGAAAGAGTACGTCCAGGCATTGGTGTCGGAAAAGATGCTCGTCCACGAATACATGAATACTTGATCAGGAATCAAGGTTGGGTCAGAGATGTACTTTGGAACAGAGCTAAGGGCGCACGTAAAAGAGGAAATGAATCCAAAGAACAGAGGGAGTTGCTTGACAATGGACATTGGAATGTTGATTAATAATACAAAATTTTATGATGGTTTTGAAGATGAACCTGAGATCGAACTGTATTTAAGTGAATCACCGGAATTTAATATTCATATATGGCAAGGATATTTTAGCGATATTTTTAAAGAACCACCATTAGATGGAAAAGGGTGGAATGGATTTACCCGTGACTTTCAGCAATTAGAGCGCACCTACGAAGAGAAAGATGTAGTTATTGATGTTAACGAGTATCTGAATGACCTCCACATTTATGATAAACGCACTTTTGACTTTGAGGAAACCAGAGAATGCTATGAACTTCTTTGCTGTTTTTTAGAGTACGCCAAGGAAAATGGTAAAACAGTGAAAGTAAATTGGTGGTAAGATGGAACAGTTGTTTTGTAATCACAGGGAATGGCTTGAATCCGAGGGCGAAAGTGGAGAGCAGCTCGTTCTTGAAAATATCAGTTCTGAACAGTTGACAAGCTAACAGCTACGGCTTTTGACAGATTCAATTCTTACGGAATGTTCATTTTCTGATATAGTGCTGAATGAAATCGCCGCTTTTATCAAACGCACCGTCTCCGATATATTCAACGCCTTTCGGTATAGTTATTTCTCCGAGACGACTACAGCCGCTGAATGCACTTGATTCTATCCTTGTAACGCTGTCGGGAATGTTGATATCTTCAAGATTTTCACAGCCGCTGAACGCACAGCTTCCGATGACGGTAAGGCAAGAGGGAAGAGCAACGCTTCTGAGGCTTTTGCAGCCCTTGAACGCTCGAAAGCCTATCTTCGTCACGCTGTCGGGGATAATTATTTCTTCAAGTGCTGTACAGTTTTCAAATGCGTTGTTTTCTATTTCGATAACGCCTTCGGGGAGGGTAATGCTTTTAAGGTCGGCGCAATCCATAAAAGCTCCGCTTCCTATGTCGGTCACTTTGTCGGGAATAACTACGCTTTCAAGATTAGAACAACATTGAAACGCACTACTTCCGATGCGCTTGATACTGTCGGGGAGAGTAACGGTTTTTAGACTTTTGCAGTCCTTGAAAGCACCAAAGCATATATCCGTCACGCTGTTAGGTATAGTAACGCTTGCCAGCTTCGCACAGCCTTCAAACATACTTTTCACGATGCTTGTCACTCCGTCGGAGATAACAACGCTTTCAAGATTATCACAACTGCTGAATGCACCGTCTCCGATATTTTCAACGCCTTTGGGTACTGTTATTTCTCTAAGAAGATCACAGCCTATAAATGCGCCTGCACCTATCCTTGTCACGCTGTCTGGGATAGTTATCTCTGTCAGACTTGTACAATCATTGAATGCCCGGTAGCCAATAGTCATAAGTCCCTCCGGCAGATTAATGATCGCAAGGCTTGTACAACCGCTGAATGCGTATTTTTCAATGGCGGTAACGCTGTCCGGTAGTTTTATTTTCGATAGCTTCTTACAACCGCTGAATGTGCCTCTTGAAATAAGCTCAATACCTTCGGGAATTGTTATCTCTTCAAGGTTTTCACAGTCTTTGAATGTACATGCACATATCCATTCTACACTGTCGGGTATTGATATTCTGCTTAGATTTTTACAGTTTCTGAACGCATCTCCCCCGATTCTTTTCAAACCTTCAGGTATTGTTACATCTTTAAGGCTAATACAGTCTCTGAATGCTCTCGGATAGATATCTGTCACACTTTGGGGAATAGTTATACTTGCTAAGTTTACACATCCCGAAAATGCTTTAAATCCTATTCTAATCACGCCGTCGGGGATAGCCACATTAACAAGCTCACGACAATCTTTAAATGTTTCACTTTCGATACTTGTAATACCATCAGGCAAAGATATGTCCGATAGACTCTTACAGCTGTCGAACGCTTCTTCTCCGATATATGAGACGCTATCAGGTATACTTATGCTTTTGATTTTAAGACATCCTGCAAAGGCTCGCATTTCTATTCTCGTAACACCGGAAGGAATAGTAACTCTTTCAACACCTGTACATCTTTCAAAAGCACATTCGCCTATAACGCTCACGCTGTCGGGTATTATGACATCTGTCTTTTTACCGCCGTATCTGCAAAGTACTTTACCTGCAATAATAAATTCCTCTGCCGATTCTGAATACCATGGAGTTTCGTCAAATACGAATGAGCCTAACTCGGTCAGGTTGTCAGGTATTGATATATATTTAAGACTCGTGCAGCCTTCAAAAGCACAGTCTTTAATTTCTGTCACGCTGTCGGGTATGGTTACTTTTATAAGGTCCTTGCAATCGGCAAATGCACTATATCCTATACTTGTAACGCCTTGCGGAATATCAACTTCGGTCTTATCTCCTATATATCTGTATAGAATCTTTCCGATGATAATAAAATCGCCTGTGTGATTTTTAAGCCACAAGGTATAATCGAAAGCACTGCTTGAAATACGGTCAGGGCTGTCAGGAAAAGTTATTTTTTCGAGGCTTTCACAGCGTCTGAATGCGTCGCTTTTGATATTTTTAACGCTGTCGGGTATAGTTATTTCGGTAAGATTTCTGCAATTTCTGAAAGCGTGCTGACAAATTTCGGTAACGCTGTCCGGGATAACAACGCTTTCAAGCTGTGAGCAGTTTGCAAATGTCCACGCTTCTATACTTGTGATTCCATACGGGATAGAAATGCTTTTTAGGCTTGTACATCCTTCAAATGCGCTAATATCTATATTTGTTACACTATCGGGTATAGCAACATTTTCAAGACTTGTACAACCGCAGAATGCATCCCGATCGATACTTTTCACACTATCGGGAATAGTCACGCTTTTGATCTGCGGGCGGTTTTTAAAAGCGTATGCTCCGATACTTGTCACGCCTTCTGGGATTTTTACATTGACGGCTTTTCCTGTGTATTTGTATAGAGCCTTTCCGATAATTACAAAATCTCCCGTCTGCTTTGCAAGCCATTGCGTATTGTCGAATGCGTGTTCACCTACAGACATAACATTTTTGCTGATTTCTATGTTTTCAAGCTTTGTACAGCCGTGAAATGCACTGGCATCGATATTGGTAACGCTATCGGGAATAATAACGCTTTCAAGTTTTTTATTGTTATAGAACGCACAGATACCGATACTTGTCACACCTTCCGGTATTTTGACATGAGCCTGATTTCCTTTATATTCCCAAAGCTCGTTGTTTTGTATAACAAATTCTTTTTGTGGCTTTTCTAACAGCGGAGTACCATCAAATGCATTTTCCTCAATATAGATATTGTCATCGGGGATATTCACTTTTACAAGATTTGTACAGCCGACGAATGCTCCATCTCTTATATTTGTATTGCTGCCGCAAATCGTAACTGTTTTAAGATTTGTACAATCTCTGAATGCTTCATGCCGTATCTCATCGACTTTGTCGGGAATAGTTATACTTTCAAGCAGCGAGCAGTCTACAAAAGCATTTGACATGATAGAGGTAAGACTATCGGGTAACGTTATATTTCTTAGCTTTACACATTCCCCGAAGGCGCACACTCCTATACGCTCGGTGCCTTCGGATATTGTTACGCTTGTAAGGCTGCAACAACCGCAAAAAGTTAATGCTTCTATGCGTTGAACTCCTGAAGGGATATTCACGCTTTCAAGGCTTGTGCAATCTTTAAACGCGCGTTCTCCTATTTCCTTAACGCTGTCGGGTATATATACCGATTTTAGCCGTGAGCAGTTTTCAAAGGCTGACGCTTCGATTGTTGCAACGCTGTCGGGTAAGGTGACACTTTCGAGATAATCATCATCGGCAAACGCTCCCTTGCCGATTATTGTAATCCCTTTGGGTATTACCAAATGGGCAGCTTTGCTCAGTTGTGTGCCAATAATTTTGTTTTCCATAAAAATACCTCCGTAAAATTTATTGATGATTTATCGCTGTATTCCAAAAAAACACAGAATGTGCCTTTTCTTATTGCTTACTAAAAATCTGCAAGAATCTTTTTCTATATACATAACCGTTACCGTTTGATTTTGCGAAAACCGTCCCCATTTCAAAAATTTTTCAGTAAAAACTGCTCCTACCGCTTTTCGACATTGTTCATAACGAACAGAGAATAGTTTAAAACCGATATTTCATTCTTCTTCATCTGTAATTATTTTTCCATCCGAAATACCTCCCCCACTTGACATATCATACCAAAATCGATATAATATAAACAAACATTTATTTTTTGAAAAGCAGGGGGAAGTCTATTGCGTACCGTAAATGAAGAAGCACGCAGGCTAAAGCAGATCGAGATTATGGAAAAATGCTTTGACTGCTATGCACAAAACGGTCTTACCGGTGTCGGAGTAAAAGCCATTTCCGAAGCCTGCGGCTGTAATGTTGCGAGCCTGTATCAGTATTTTGATAATCTCGACGACCTTATCGTAAAATCTACCGAATACTGCATGAGTAAGGTAGAAGATGAATTTATGGCGAAAGCGCCCACAGATGCAGAGGACTTATGGCGGTTTATCGACGAGATACCATACTGGACGGCAAAAAAGCACGGCAAGAAATACCGCCTGATGTATCAGGTCTACACCCACCCGAAATACAGGGAATACGGTCAGAAGTT
>JAEDNF010000081.1 GCA_016302655.1 Oscillospiraceae bacterium
GAGGGATTCGAACCCTCGAACGGGTATTAGCCGTTACACGATTTCCAATCGTGCGCCTTAGACCAGCTCAGCCATCTTTCCACGACTTTAATATTTTATCATATTTTTTCCGATAAGTCAATACCTATATTAAAAAAATCTCATTTGCGTTTTTAATGCTAAAAAAATCAAAAAAATATCAAAAATTGTGGTCACGACTATTGACAAACACAATATATAGTGGTATAATTAGGATACATTCAGATTCCGGATGAATCTGACGAGTAAAATTTAACAATTATTTCGAGAAAATCCATTACACTTATTACTCAGTTGATGAGTGTATAACTACAGAATTTTATCGAAGGTCAATACTGCATATAAACAGTAGAAAGGAAATCAGTATGGTTAAAGTAAATGTTAAAAACGGCACTCTGGATCAGAAAGAGATCGACGCTTATGTTCAGTATGCAATAGATGCAAATCCCGGCAAGCTTGTCACCGAGCTTGATATAAACCTTGACGGTGAATATGCCGATCTTACTTATCACTTCGGTGAGATACCTTTTGACCGCATCCGCCGCATAACAGGTTATCTTGTAGGTACACT
Organism: Oscillospiraceae bacterium; assembly: GCA_016302655.1. Lineage (GTDB taxonomy): Bacteria > Bacillota > Clostridia > Oscillospirales > Ruminococcaceae > Ruminiclostridium_E. The sequence goes on from JAEDNF010000081.1 coordinate 590, forward strand.
CGACAGATTCAACAATGCAAAGAAGGCAGAGGTTGAGGACAGAGTTAAGCACAGCATTACTCCCGAGGCTGAAGACGATATCTATATTTCCGCCTGACATAATTCCGTCATTGTTCTCCAAAAAATGACAGTATAGCAATACAGTTTACCGCCCATACTTTTATTGGAAAATAAAAGTTTGGGCGGTGATTTTTTGTATTATAACAAAGTTGAGATAAGCGGTGTCAATACTTCAAAGCTGAAAGTTCTTAAAGAATCCGAAAAAATGGAGCTTCTCGAGAAAATGAGAAACGGAGATACTACAGCCAGAGAGGAGCTTATAAACGGCAATCTCAGACTGGTACTCAGCGTTATTCAGCGGTTCTCGGGACGGGGAGAAAATCCCGACGACTTGTTCCAGGTGGGCTGTATAGGGCTGATGAAAGCCATCGATAACTTCTGCCCTGATTTCAATGTGAAATTCAGTACGTATGCCGTACCCATGATAATGGGAGAACTACGCAGATATCTCAGAGATTCCGGCGCTATCAGGGTGAGCCGTTCAATGAGAGACCTTGCATACAAGGCTATGCAGGCACGGGAGAAGCTGACGAACGAAAACTCAAAAGAGCCTACCATCGAGCAGATAGCCAAAGAAATCGACGCAAAGCGTGAGGATATAGTCGTTGCACTTGAGGCGGTCAGCGATCCTATATCGCTGTACGAGCCGGTTTTTTCGGAATCGGGCGATACAATATATATGATGGATCAGATAGGCGATAACAACGACGACAGAAACTGGCTTGACGAAATTGCCCTCAAGGAAGCGATAATCAACCTTGAGGACAGAGAAAAGAATATTCTTAAGCTTAGATTTTTCCGCGGTAAAACGCAGGTAGAGGTGGCAAAGGAAATAGGAATAAGTCAGGCGCAGGTATCACGCCTTGAAAAAGGAGCGCTGAATAAAATCAAAAAACAGTTATGATCCGATTTATCCGCTATTTCAGGAAAACAAGCGTCTGCCCGTCATTCGACAGCACAGGCTGAATATAGTCGATCCTCGGGGATCTGAATTCCTTTCTTACCATCTGCTGAAGTACATTTCCGTTGTTACAGCCGTGAGTGACACGAAGCTCTACGCTGCCTTTCGGCGCATTTCTGATAGTGAGCGTCAGCTTGTTGCGGGCTTCATCTTTTGTCATACCATGCAGGTCTACGGAAATTATCTTCATTGAATTATCCTTTCAAAACAGGCAGTGCGTACTGCCTCTTACTTATTCTGACTCAGAATCGGACTTTTCCGCTGCAGCTTCATTCATCAGCTCTTCGAGTATTGTTTTGTCAGACTTAAGTCCTTCTACCGTATATTCGCCGTTAGCCGCCGAAATCAATGCTTCTTTAACAAGAGGATATTTCCATTCAAACGTTCTTCTGTCAAACAGTCCGAACAACTCACCGCTTCCGGTAAATCCGCCGTTATCCCACCATACGCAAGGTACGCCGATCGTATTCATCTTTGTAACATAATACTTTGCCCACTCGGCACGGTATTTTTCGTTATCCTTGCTTCTTGCACCAAACTCTCCGATAATTACCGCTTGTCCCTTGTCAATAAAGAGAGTTTTAAGTGTATCTGCAAGCGTGTCTATATCCGTAGTAAATCCTTCCTTGCAGGCTACCCATATTGCCCCCGGTTTACCTTCAGCAAGCGCAAAATTGTATGGAGTATATGCGTGTACCGATACGATAAGCTTATCATCGTTTTCGGGAATTTTTAAGTCTTTGAGCGCAACTTCGCTTGACGAAGCCGCATAGCTCGGTATCATAAGATGGCGAAGCTTGTTATTGCCGCCGAGACTTCTTATAGTAGAAACAAAATCAGCGTCGAGCTTATTGACGATTTCTCTTGTCTCGGGACTGCCGCCGTTCCACTCTTCGTCGCTTTTTCTTACACGGGGTTCGTTAAGACCTTCAAAAATCAAATGCTCGTCATAGTTTTCAAAATAATTGCCTATCTGAGTCCAGACTTTTTTAAGGCGGTCGCTTGCCGCTTCATAGTTTTCTACAAGCGGATCGTGCCATGTCTCGTGATGTATATTCAGAATAACATACATATCGTTTGCCATTCCGTAATCAACTACTTCTTTGACACGGGCAAGCCATTCTTCGCTTATTTTATAGTCGGGAGCATCGCCTGTGCTCCAGTCCCATGTGGTAGGCACACGCAGAACATTAAAACCGGCATTTTTTATCTCGTCTATCATCTCTTTGGTAGTGATAGGATTGCCCCACGCACGCTCAATAGATTCCGGAGAAGCGTTTTTAGAGCTTTGGCTTCCGGCGTCAAGAGTGTTGCCGAGACTCCAGCCTATCTTCATATCTTTAACAAGTTCAACAGAGCTTATATCCTTTATCTCACCCTGATGTGCTGTGATAACTTCACCGCTTGTACTGCCGGAAGAATCAACGCCCGATGCAGTCTCATTACCGCTGCAGCCGCTTAACGCAATACAGCTTGAAATCATTGCCGCAGACAAAACCGCTGCTGCTATTCTCTTAACTGATATCATTAACGATCTCCTTATGATAACTTGTCTGTCGTATGGAACTGCTTAAGATTACCTATCTTCTCATTGCGCTCGCTGAGCACTTCTTCAACCTCAGACCATTCAAGTCCTCTGTCGGCACAAAGCACCATAACATGATAAAGCAGGTCGTTTATTTCGTTCTTTAATTCATCGTTGTCCGCATTTTTTGCGGCTATTATCGTTTCGGCGGCCTCTTCGCCTACCTTCTTGCATATCTTGTCAACACCCTTATCAAAAAGATAGCAGGTATATGACTTTTCAGGCGCATTTCCTGCGTCATACTGAGCTTTTCTTGCCTTGATCACTTCAAAAATTTCTTCATAAACTGTCATTGTGTTACCTCTTCGTTTTTGTATATTTCGTTAAAAAAGCAGGTATAGTTACCTGTATGGCAGGCAGGTCCTGCAGGCTTTACACGCACAAGCAGAGTGTCGTTGTCGCAGTCTGCATGGATGTCAACGACCTTCTGCAGATTACCCGATGTTGCGCCCTTGTTCCAGAGTTCCTGTCTTGAACGGCTCCAGAACCATGTATATCCTGTTTCAAGCGTGAGCTTAAGGCTCTCTTTGTTCATATATGCGAGCATAAGCACAGCGCCCGTATCTATATCCGTAACGATTGCCGGAATAAGCTCTGCTTTCTTGAAATAGATATCAAGCTCCATTACTGTTTCTCCTCTCTGATAATTCAAATATAATTATAATGTCTTACGGATAAAAAAGCAATAGTTTTACGGCTTTACTATTTATAAAGCCGTATTTGCATAATTATTTATTCTTCATCCGACTGAAGTCTTACAGGTATGTTGTTTTCCCTCAGATGCTGTTTAACCTGCGATACCGTCAGTTCTTTATAGTGGAAAAGCGAAGCCGCAAGCGCCGCAGATGACTTGGTTTTTTGGAATACCTCCGAGAAATGTTCAAGTGTACCGCAACCGCCGCTTGCAATTACGGGTATCTTTACCGCATCGCACACAGCATTGAGAAGTGCTATATCAAAGCCGGTTTTCATACCATCGGTATCCATTGAGGTGAGCAGTATCTCCCCTGCTCCCAGTTCTTCGGCTTTTTTTGCCCACTCTATAGCGTCAATGTTCATATCGATTCTACCGCCGTTGACAACTACCGTCCAGCTGTCACCCTTTTTCTTAGCGTCAATAGCAACGACTACGCACTGACTTCCGAATATCTCTGCGGCGTCTTTAATAAGCTGTGGATTGCGTACTGCCGCAGAATTGACCGACACTTTATCGGCACCGCTTCTGAGCAATTCTCTGAAATCGTCAACGCTTGATATTCCTCCGCCTACAGTAAGGGGTACGAATACACGCTGTGCTGTGCGGCGAACTACATCTACCATAGTTCCCCTGCCCTCGTGCGTTGCGGTTATGTCAAGAAAGCATATCTCATCTGCTCCCTGTCGGTTATACTCCTCTGCACATTCTACAGGATCGCCGACCTCTTTTATTCCGACAAAGTTGATTCCTTTTACTACCTTTCCGTCACGAACATCAAGACAAGGTATAATTCTTTTTGCGAGCATAGTTTCTCCTTATTCTGCTTCGTTTAACGCCTGTTTCAAGTCAAGCGTACCGCTGTAAATCGACTTTCCGCAGATAGTGCCGTACAGTCCGAGATTTTTACAGATGCGGATATCCTCAATCGTATGCACACCGCCGCTTGCTATTATATTTGCGTCACAAGCCTTGTTTATCTCGTCAAGCTGTGAAGCGTTTACGCCGGAGAGCGTTCCGTCCTTTGAAATATCGGTAAAAATCATATACTTAACACCGACATCCGCCATACGCTTTGCAAGCTCGGTAAAGTATACATCCGATGTTTCAAGCCAGCCTTCCGTTGCGACATATCCGTTCTTAGCGTCTATTCCTACCGCTATCCTGTCGCCGTATTCTCTTACTGCGTCTTTTACAAGCTGAGGATTTTTTACTGCGGCAGAGCCGATTATTACTCTTGACACACCGCCCGACAGATACATTTCAACCGTATCGAGCTTTCTTATTCCGCCGCCGACCTCGACTTTAAGAGAAGTATTTTTTGCCACATCAAGAAAAATATCCTTATTGGCTGTACTTGCGTCCTTTGCTCCGTCAAGGTCTACCATATGTATCCACTTAGAGCCTGCCTTTTCAAAGCTCCTTGCTGTATCCATATAGCTCTCGGCAACCTTGTGAGCCGTATCATAGTCGCCTTTTACAAGGCGAACACAGTTGCCGTCTTTAATATCGATCGCAGGTAAAATAATCATCCTATGAAAAATCCTCCGAAAACCATATTGCCGTCCTGATTTTTAGCGGCGTAAAGCTCAATTTTACCGCATTTCTCGCATACAAACGGCACTACCGTGTAATCCTTGGGAAAATTGCAGCCGTCAGGCACTCTCACAGTTGCGCCCGAGAAGATTCCCGTCAGAAGCTCGCTTGCAATCATTGTACCGCCGCACTGACACATTTTATTTGTAGTCTCACTCATAATAATCCTCACTGCTATATTTCACAGAAGTTCTTAAGTATCGTAAGTCCCGTCTTGCCGCTTTTTTCCGGGTGGAACTGACAGCCGTACACCTTGCCGCTTGTTACAAGCGCAGGCACTTTCATACCGTAGTCGCAGTACGCCGCTACATTTTTACTGTCGGTCACCGCCGCAAAAGAGTGTACAAAGTACACATAATCCCCTTCGTTAACGCCGTCAAGCAAAGCGCACGGCTCATTCTTTTCAAGTGCATTCCAGCCTATATGCGGAATAACAAGGTCGTCCGCCGGGTGCATAAGCTCAACCGTACCGGGTATAAGTCCCAGTCCCTCAGTCTCGCCGAACTCATAGCTCTTGTCAAAAAGCATCTGCATTCCGAGACAAATGCCCATAAGCGGCTTTAACTGTGCCTGTTCTTTTATCAAATCGGTAAGACCTGCCTCATCAAGCATCTTCATCGCATCGGGAAATGCGCCTACTCCCGGGAGTATCAGCTTATCTGCCGATATGATATCCTCTGCTCTGCTTGATATTCTGTTTTCAACGCCGAGATAATTCAGCGCATTCTGCACGCTGAACAGATTCCCTGCTCCGTAATCAATAATTGTAATCATTATAAAGTGCCTTTCGTGGAAGCTACAGAACCGTCAGCATTCTTTCTGACAGCATTCTTAAGAGCATAAGCTACCGCCTTGAAGATAGATTCTATCTTGTGGTGGTCGTTTTTGCCGTAAAGATTCTTGATGTGCAGAGTAATTCCTGCGTTAAAGGCAAACGCACGGAAAAATTCTTCCGTAAGGCAGTTATCAAACGCCCCTGTCATATCGTTTGCAAATTCGGCGTCAAATACAAGGAAAGGTCTGCCGCTTATATCGACCGCACAGAATGACAAAGCCTCATCCATAGGAACATAAGCGCTCCCGAAACGCACAATGCCGCTTTTATCGCCAAGCGCCTCAGCAAACGCTTTACCGAGCACTATTCCGCAGTCCTCAACCGTGTGGTGTCCGTCTACATCAAGGTCTCCCTTGCAGCTTAACTTCAGGTCAAAGCCGCCGTGTACCGTAAGTGCCGTCAGCATATGATCAAAAAAGCCTATGCCGCTGTCAATTTCAGCTTTTGAACTGCCGTACACATTAAGCTCTGCCTTGATATCGGTCTCTTTGGTTTTTCTTTCGATAACGCTCATAATTTCATCCTTTCGGTTTCAGCCGACTATTTCAGCCAGCTTATCAAATACCTTGTCCATATTCTCCCGTGTGCCTATTGTTATCCTCAGGTGATTGTTTATCCTCGGCTTATCCCAATAGCGGACATATATTCCGCACTCTTTCAGCCTGCCGAATATTTCCTTTGCAGGAACGCTGCTATGTGAAGCAAAGATAAAATTACTCATAGAATCGGGGAAGGTGAAGCCGAGCTCGCTTAGTCTTTTCTTGGAATACTCTCTTGTGCGGATTATCTCTTCGGTGGTTTTTTTGAAATATTCCTCGTCCTCTACGGCTGCCGCCCCTGCAATTATAGACAGCGGATTCATAGTGTAGCTGTTTATCGAGAACTTGACATCGCTGAGATATTTTAT
>JAEDNF010000082.1 GCA_016302655.1 Oscillospiraceae bacterium
CTTGGTGTAGAACTCATCCCACATCTTAGTTACATGCTCTTTTGAATAGAACTCGTTGCCACGCTTTGAATTTTCAACGCACTGACTGTAATATTCCTTATCGTCACGGAGCTTTACAAGCTCTGCAATAAATCCGTCAATGCCGTCTGTCTTGCTGTAGAAATCGAACAGTATATCATTGTATATCTCAAGGTCTCTGAGCAGTATCGGCACATGAGCGCACATTGCCTCAAGTATCGTCATCGGGAACAGCTCTTCAAACGACGGGAGGAACATAACATCGCCGAGGTTGTACACCTCGTTCATATTCTCACGCTCTATCATTCCGAGCAGTTTGAGATTAGACGGAGGATTCTCCATTATCTTGTTTATCTCTTTGTATCCGTCGGTTATCTTGCCGAATGAAAAACCGCCTGCCCAAGCAAAGGTCATATCGGGCATCTGCTCCGCTATCTTTACAAAGTCGAAAAATCCCTTTCTCTGCTGAAGCTGACCTGCGCATACCGCAACAAAGCTGTCCTTAGGGATGCCGTACTTTTCTCTCAGCTTCAGCTTCTCTTCAGCCGACACGGGATGGAACTGCTCGGACGAAACATAGTTCGGTATATATGTTACCTTATCGGGATTTACTCCGTAGTGCTGAAGTCTGCCGATAAAATACGGATTTACCGTAACAAGATACTCCATGCTGTCATAGAACTTTATCATGTACTTGTAGAATATCTTTTTGGCAAACTTCGGGAGATTGAGACTTGTCTCAACCGTCTCAGGAAGCATATGGACATATCCTACCGAGCGGCCTTTTTTCGTTTTGCTCTTTCTGCCGAGATAATATCCCGGATTTATCGTATGATAATGCGTGATATCGGCTTTCATGTGAGCGTTTTCAAATACCTCAAACTTATCGCCCAGCCCTTCTCTTACAAGGTTAACCTGTTCTATATATGCCGAACCTACGCCCTGTCCCTTTACCTTAGTGGCGCTTGACATCATATTTATCGTTGCTTTTGCCATATTTCTGTTCTTTCCATTTACTTAAATTTACGGAAAACCGCCGTATGATTTAAGTAATTGTATCATAACGGCGGTTTATTGTCAAGTATATAAGCTTTTATGAGTGATATCTCTCAAGGAACTGTCTTGTACGCTCGCTTGCATTCTCTCCGAATACTTTATCGGGAGTGTCGTTTTCAATTACTAATCCTTCAGCCATAAAGATTATTCTGTCGGAGATATCACGGGCAAACTGCATCTCGTGGGTAACTATCACCATAGTCATCTTCTCCTGAGCAAGACTCTTTATGACCTTGAGAATTTCTCCGGTAAGCTCCGGATCGAGCGCAGAGGTCGGCTCGTCGAAGAACAGCAGATCGGGCTTCATAGCAAGGGCTCTTGCTATCGATACTCTCTGCTGCTGACCGCCCGACAGATTGCACGGATATTCGTCTGCCTTATCTTCAAGTCCCATCTTTTTAAGCAGTGCCATAGCCGTTTCTTCCGCCTCTGCCTTTTTCTGTTTTAAAACATGAACAGGCGCCTCGGTTATATTGGTAAGCACCGACATATGCGGAAACAGGTTGAAATTCTGAAAAACAAGACCTATCCTGAGCCTTATCTCGTGAAGCGCCGCTTTGTCCGCATAAACAGCTTTTCCGTTATCACCGTTTCTTGCCATTGTGATGCCGCATATCTCGATTTCGCCGCTGTCTATGCGTTCAAACTGATTAATACAGCGCAGTAAAGTAGATTTGCCGCTTCCCGACGGACCTATTATCGACACTACCTCGCCCTTGTCTACAGTAAGCGAGATATCCTTAAGCACCTGAAGTTTGCCGAAGCTCTTTGACAGATGATTTACAGTCAGTACTGACATATTTACACCGTTCCTTTATCTTATCTGTAGTAGTTCAGCTTCTTTTCTATAAAGCCGAACAGAGCCGTGAGTACGGTCGCCATAACGAAGTAGAACACACCTGCTATGAAAAGCGGTACCAGCGAGCTGTAGTTCATCATCTGCTGTTTTGCCGCAAGCATTATCTCCGAATATGCGACTACATTTGCAAGCGATGTATCCTTTACAAGCGTTATTACTTCATTGCTTGACGCAGGTACTATTCTTTTTATCACCTGCGGAAGAATAATTCTGAAAAATGTCTGCGGTCTTGTCATTCCCAGAGCCGCCGCCGCCTCATACTGTCCCTTAGGGATAGATTCTATTCCGCCTCTGAATATCTCCGCAAAATATGCGGCATAATTCAGTACAAACGCTATAATTACCATAGAGAACATAAAACTCTCGGAGGCAATATCAAGTCCACCAAGCATCTGTTCTATAAAATTACCCGTTCCCACAGACGCTTGTTTTAAAAACGGCAACGCATAATATACCACTATTATCTGAAGCATAAGAGGCGTGCCTCTCATTATCAGTATGTATATGTTAGTCAGCCACGATATCGGCTTGAAACGGCACATCTTGAGCGCCGCCACTATAAGTCCCAGCGGTATTGAGAACAGCAGTGTAAATCCGAATATCTTAAGCGTTGGTATAAGGTTCTGGAGCAGTATGCCCGTAACCTTCAGTATCTGTTCGCCTGTCATTTTATTTTATCAGTCCTCGTTAATTTTTATCACGGTAAAGCAATAATATGCTATTACGGCACTATGTTATTATTGTAGCAGAAAAGAGACGGATTTGCAAGCGGAAGATAAAAAAAGACAGATTGACTTTATAGTCTGTTGCTGATATGATAATAATTGACAGTTTTCTAAGGCAATTCTAAGCTTTAAGAGCTATAATTACACAGGATGAAACAATTTATATATATTTTTCGTAATCTGTCGGCATACAGCCGGAACGGAGATGCAATATGAAACTTTTATTTGCAGAGGACGAGGTGAGCATGGCTGAGGCTGTGACCGACATCCTCACTTATCACAACTATTCGGTAGATACCGTATACAACGGTGCAGACGCACTTGAATACGCAAGAACGGAGCATTATGACGGAATTATTCTTGATATAATGATGCCGAAAAAGAACGGTCTTGAGGTGCTAAAGACATTAAGGAGCGAAGGCTGTACCGTGCCGATACTTCTGCTTACCGCAAAAGCGGAGGTCGAGGACAAGATCGCAGGACTTGATATGGGCGCAGACGACTATCTTGCGAAGCCCTTTGTCATGGGAGAGCTTCTTTCCCGAGTGAGAGCGATGCTCAGGCGAAAAGATCAGTTTACGCCCGATGTAATCACCTTCGGCAATGTATCGCTGAATATGAGCAGCTGTGAGCTTACAGGACCTGCTCAGACTGTCGTTCTGTCTAAGATAGAATACAAGCTGATGGAGCTTCTTATGCTCAACAAGGGGATTTACCTTTCGACAGAGGACATACTTGTAAAAGTATGGGGCTATGAGAGCGAGGCGGAAAGCGGCGCTGTATGGGTGTATATTTCTTACATAAGAAAACGCCTTGCGGCTGTCGGTGCCGACATCGGGATAAAAGCTAAGAGGGGCGTAGGCTACACGCTTGAAATAACGGGAGATACAGACTGATATGGTAAAACAGCTGCAGAAAAAGTTCATACTTGCGGCAATGCTTGCCGTATCTATCCTTCTTGTGGTGCTGATAAGCGGAATAAATGTATTCAACTATCTTACTTCTATCGGCGAAAACGATAAATTGACTAAGACGCTCAGCGACAGTTTTGAAGCGTCTACAATTTGGAATGAAGAAGTTCCTTTACAGCCGCAGCAGACGATGCAGGAGCAACCACCTAAAGACAATGACCGTAAGGGCGGCAAGCCGGATAAAAACTCCGTCAGATCCGCACGATATGCCGCTGTAGCATTTGACAGCGACGGAAATATCATAAGAACGGATATATCGCATATTTCTTCTATAACGCAGGAAGAAGCCGAAAGCGCCGCCGCAAGTCTTTTGGGGCTTGCCGACGGCACGGGCAGCTATAACGGATATCTGTACCGACTCACCACAACAAAACACGCAGGCGGACGGATACTGATACTTCTTGACAACAGCGAACAGGTAAGCTCATTTTTCTCGGTGCTGATGATCTCTGTCGGTGCAGGAGTATTCTGCTGGGTGCTTATGCTGCTGTTTATTATTCTTCTTTCGAGAAAAGCGATCGCACCGGTTGCCCGCAGTATCGAAAAGCAAAAGCAATTCGTGACTAACGCAGGCCACGAAATAAAAACTCCGCTTGCGATAATACTTGCCAATACCGACGCTCTGGAGCTTCACAACGGAGAAAGCAAATGGAGCAAAAACATCCGTGCCCAGACGCTGAGACTAAGCGGACTTATGCAGAATCTTCTGATGCTTGCCAAAATGGACGAGAGTGCGGCAAAACTGCCGATGTGCCGCTTTGACTTCAGCACGGCGGTAAAGGATACCGCAGAAGCGTTTGTTGAGCCTGCGGCGCTGAAAGGCGTATTAATAGATATCGATATAAAGCAGGACATCTTTGTAAACGGAAACCGTGACAGCCTGATTCAGCTGATTACGGTGCTTATGGATAATGCGGTAAAATATACCGAAAGCGGCGGTGAAATAACCGCAGAGCTTTCCTGCACCGACCGCCTTGCAATTCTCAGAATAGCCAACACCTGCGATACTGTAGAGAATCCCGAAAAGCTGTTCGACCGCTTTTACAGAGGCGACAGCGCAAGAACACAGAAGAACGGCGGCTACGGTATAGGTCTTTCCGTAGCTATGGCTATAGCACAGCTCCATAAAGGCAGTATTTCCGCCGAAAACATAGGCGGAAAACTGATGTTTACGGTAAAGCTGCAGCGCTGCGTTGCCGACTGATCTTGCCTTTTTCCGTCACTTTACACATTGTTACGGCATATAATACGATGAATAACAAACAAAAACGGAGGAACCGTCATGTATTTTATCGTATTACAGTCTTCTACCGCCGCTCAAAAAGCCAAACGGCTGCTCGGCGGATATAAAATATCTTCATCGGTCGGAAAAATCAGCACAAAAAAGGGATGCCGTTTCGGGATATATGTTTCGGATAATCCCGACAAAGCCTGCCGCCTGCTGTCTTTAAACGGCATGAACTGTATAGAAATAAGGAACGGCGGTGATGCGGGATGATATATCTCGATAATGCCGCTACGACATATCCAAAGCCGCTTGCCGTGCTGAAAAGCGCCGAAAAAGCCCTGTACGACTATGGAGCAAATCCGGGCAGGTCGGGACACAGACTGTCGGCAAAGACATCCGAACAGGTCTTTATCGCCCGTGACAAATGCGCCGCATTTTTCGGCGGCGAAGCGGAAAACACGGTTTTCACGCTCAACTGCACCCACGCACTCAATTTTGCCGTGAAAGGTGTGTGTGCGGCTATAGGCAAGTGCCATGTGATAACCACAGACCTTGAGCATAACTCGGTAATAAGACCGCTTCATGCTCTGTTTAAGCAAAATCGCATCACCTACAGCATAGCAGACAGCGGCGACACCGACGACGACCTTATATCATCGGTAGAAGCGCTTATCCGCCGTGACACCGCCGTTATCGTTATGACGGCAGGCTGTAATGTAAACGGAAGGATCACTCCGCTTAGAGAAACAGCAAAGCTATGCAAAAAGCACGGAATATGCCTTATTGCAGACTGCGCACAGGCGGCAGGCGTAATACCGCTGAGTCTTCAGGACGGAATAAATATAATCTGCGCTCCCGGGCATAAAGGAATGTACGGTCCTATGGGAACGGGACTGCTTATCACAGACGGAAAATTTCCTATATCAAGCCTCATAGAAGGCGGTACGGGAAGCGTAAGCGGAGAAATCGACCAGCCTGCATTTCTGCCCGATATGCTTGAGAGCGGAACGATAAACACACCGGGTGCCATTGCTTTAGGTCAGGGTGCAGACTTTGTGACATCAAAGGGTATAGACCGCATCTACGCACATGAATCCGCATTGTGCGACCTTTTTGAAAAACAATGCGGCAATATCGGTAAAATCAGGATATTCCGCGCGTCAGGACTTAAATATCTGCCCGTAATTTCATTTATCGTTCAGGGAGAAACAAGTTCCGCAACCGCCGATATGCTATCCGATAACGGATTCTATCTTCGTGGAGGCCTTCATTGCAACTTCCTTGCCCATAAAAAACAAGGTACGCTTGAAACAGGCACCGTGCGGCTTGCTCCGTCGGTATTCAACACACGCTCGGATGTTATGAAACTCTGCGATCTGCTTAATAAGAAATACGGCTGAGATTGACAGTAATATTATGTGAAAAAAAGAAAAAAATTTCCGTCACACCTTGAAATCATCCCGTATTAATGATACAATATTAATTATAGATATATACTGAGATGATTTTGTCGCTTGTGCGGCATAAGGAATGGGGTTTGACGGTGATCCAATATTTTGCGGATATATGGGAGAACATACAGAGTGTGTTTGCGACGATGGGACTCGTCGACTATCTTGACATTCTCCTGCTCGCCTATCTGATATATAAAGGCATCAAAATAATTAAAGAAACCAGAGCCGAACAGCTCATAAAAGGTATAATACTGCTCGCTGTGCTCTTCTTTGTCGTAAACCAGTTTGAGTTCAAGGCGATGAAGGTAATAATCGAGACCTTCCTCAATGTCGGCATTATTGCGATACTTATCGTATTTCAGCCGGAGCTTCGCCGTGTGCTTGAAAAAATGGGACGCACAACAAGAATGAAAAAGCTCGCACTTAATTTTGACAGCAAAGCAGACCTTGCAAATGCCGATATGCACAACTGCATAGAAGCTGTCTGCACTGCCTGCGAACAGCTGTCACAGACGGCAACGGGCGCGCTTATCGTATTTGAGCGTGAAACAAGGCTCGGAGAGCAGATAGACACGGGTACTATCCTGAACGGTACTCCAAGCCCGGAGCTTTTCGGCAATATATTCTTCCCGAACACTCCCCTGCACGACGGCGCAGTAATAATCCGTGACGGCAAAATATACGCCGCAGGCTGTTTTTTACCAAAGCCCCAGAAGGAAGAGCTGATATCAAAGGCACTCGGCTCCCGTCACAGAGCCGCAATAGGTATGAGCGAGGTATCCGACGCAATAATAGTAG
>JAEDNF010000001.1 GCA_016302655.1 Oscillospiraceae bacterium
TTCCCCTCTGATGAAACTACGCTCGCATTCCTTAAGGCTCAGGGTCGTGAAGATGACTTCACAGCACTCAGCGCTGATCCCGACGCAGTTTATGACGAAGAGATAAACATCAACCTTTCTGAGCTTGTTCCTTTAGCGGCTTGTCCTCACAGCCCCGATAATGTTAAAACCGTTGAAGAAATCGGTGCTATAAAGATAGACCAGGTATGTATCGGCTCCTGCACAAACTCCTCTTTGCAGGATATGCTCAAGGTTGCTCATATTCTCAAGGGCAAGACGGTTCACCCCGATGTGAGCCTTTCTATTGCACCGGGTTCTAAACAGGTTTTCAATATGCTTGCTGACTGCGGCGCATTGTCTACGCTTATCAGCGCAGGCGCAAGAATCCTTGAAAGTGCTTGCGGTCCTTGCATAGGTATGGGTCAGTCACCTAACTCAAAGGGTATTTCGCTCAGAACCTTCAACAGAAACTTTGAAGGAAGAAGCGGAACAAAGGATGGTCAGATTTACCTTGTATCACCCGAAACAGCTGCTGTTTCAGCTCTTACAGGCGTATTTACCGATCCGAGACTCGTAGGAGAAATGCCTCCGTATATTATGCCCGAGAAGTTCCTCATCAACGACAATATGGTAGTTCCTCCCGCAAGCGAGGAAGAAGCTCCTTCTGTTGAAGTTCTCAGAGGTCCCAATATAAAGCCGTTCCCTGTAAATGTTCCTCTCGCTGATTCTATTAAGGCTTCTGTATCGCTCAAAGTCGGCGATAATATAACTACAGACCATATTATGCCTGCAGGAGCAAAGATATTACCTCTTCGTTCAAATATTCCCGCTATATCTCAGCACTGCTTTGCGGTATGTGACGAAACATTCCCGACAAGAGCGAAAGAGCTTGGTCAGAGCATTATAGTAGGCGGAACAAACTACGGTCAGGGTTCTTCAAGAGAACACGCTGCACTTGCACCTCTTTATCTTGGTGTTAAGGCTATTATCTGCAAGTCGTTTGCCCGTATACACAGACAGAACCTCATAAACAACGGTATTCTTCCTCTGTGCTTTGTAAACGAGGCTGACTATGACAAGATAGACCGTGACGATGTTCTTGAGCTTCCCGATATCAGAAAAGCAATAGAAAACGGTACAAAGATAACCGTTAAAAATACGACAAAAGGTGCAGAATACGAAGTGACCTGTGAACTGTCAGAGCGTGGCAAGGGTATGATTCTTGCAGGCGGTCTGCTCAACTTCACAAAACACAACAAGTAATACTGAAAGGAACACTAAATCCTATGGCAAAGATCAAAATGACCACCCCCATCGTTGAGATGGACGGCGACGAAATGACCAGAATAATCTGGAAGATGATTAAGGATATCCTTATCTGCCCCTATGTTGAGCTTAATACCGATTACTACGATCTCGGTCTTGTTCACAGAAATGAAACAAACGATCAGGTCACCATTGATTCGGCTAACGCAACAAAGAAGTACGGTGTTGCCGTAAAATGTGCTACGATCACCCCCAACGCACAGAGAATGACTGAGTACAATCTTAAAGAGATGTGGAAGTCGCCTAACGGTACTATCCGTGCTATCCTTGATGGAACGGTTTTCAGAGCTCCCATCATAGTTAAGGGAATCACTCCTCTGCTCCCCGGCTGGAAGAAGCCGATTACCATTGCCCGTCACGCATACGGAGATGTATACAAAAACTCGGAGATGAAAGTTTCCGACGGAAGCACCGCCGAGCTTGTAGTTACCGACAATGACGGCAATGAAACACGACAGCTTATCCACAAGTTTGAAGGTTCTGACGGCATTATCCAGGGACTCCACAATATAAACGGCAGTATAGCAAGCTTTGCAAGAGCATGCTTCAATTTTGCGCTTGACACTAAGCAGGATATCTGGTTTGCTACAAAGGATACTATATCCAAGAAATACGACCACACCTTCAAGGACATCTTCCAGGAAATATTCGATAACGAATATAAGGCTAAGTTTGACGAAGCTGGAATAACCTACTTCTATACACTCATAGACGACGCAGTTGCAAGAGTAGTTCGTTCTGAAGGCGGCTATATCTGGGCTTGCAAGAACTATGACGGCGATGTAATGTCCGATATGGTTGCTACCGCTTTCGGTTCGCTCGGTATGATGACTTCAGTTCTCGTATCGCCCGACGGCGTATATGAATACGAAGCAGCTCACGGCACGGTAACACGCCATTATTACAAGCACTTAAAGGGTGAAGAGACATCTACAAACTCCGTTGCTACTCTGTTTGCATGGACAGGCGCTCTCAGAAAGCGTGGCGAGCTTGACGGTAATAAGGAACTTTCTGATTTTGCCGACAAACTCGAAAAGGCAACAATCGATACCATAGAAGACGGAGTAATGACCGGTGACCTTTATATACTCTCAAACCTTGAAAACAAGAGAAAGGTCAACACCGAAGAATTCCTGATTGAAATCAATAACAGACTCAAGGAAATGTTATAATATTTTTAAACTGTAAGGAGGCAGTAACTTGTCGAAAAGCATCAACATATCTAACTCAGTTATACGCAGACTTCCCCGCTATTATCGCTTTCTCGGCGAGCTTGAGGATCAAGGCATTTCTAAGATATCCTCAAGAGAACTGTCTGAAAGAATGCACCTGACAGCCTCTCAGATTAGACAGGACTTAAATTGTTTCGGAGGATTCGGTCAGCAAGGTTACGGATATAATGTATCCGAACTGCGAAAAGAGATTGGCCATATACTCGGAGTCGATAAGCGCAAAAAGACCATTCTTATTGGAGCAGGAAATCTCGGTACTGCTCTTGCGGTACATATCAACTTCAAAAAGAACGGCTGTGACCTTATCGGTATATTCGATTCCAATAAAAAGATAGTCGGCAATCCCCTCGGAGAGCTGACGATAACGGATATTGACGACCTGGAGGAATTCTGCAAAAAGAATTGTCCCGAAATAGCCGTGCTATGTATACCGAAGTCCGTTACCAAAGAGATTGTTGACAGACTGATGGGACTTGGTGTCAGATCGTTCTGGAATTTCTCTCACTATGATATCAATGTAGAACACAATAATATTGTAGTAGAGAATGTTCATCTCGGAGACAGCCTTATGACGCTTTCTTACGGTGTAAATAATAACCTTGATGACAAAAACTGAATACTGATGAATACCGGAGTTTTTTCTCCGGTATTTTTTATCTGACAAAAATAGTTTCATTTTTTGATAGACAAATAAAGCGCAATGTGGTAAAATAGAATATGTATAGATAAAACACAAGGAAAAAGGAAGGAAACTGAAAATGAATACATCGGATATACTGATGGATGTGCATAATCACTCTGACTTATCTCCGGACGGAACCAATAAGCCTGAGGATATGGTAAAGCGTGCTATTGAGCTTGGCATCAGCTACTATTCTCTTACAGATCATCTTGAGATAAACAAATTCTATGATGAAGAATATCTGTATGAAGAACCTGTAAGAAAAGCCTCAGAGATTTCACCTTTGCTTATAGATAGATATTCCGATAAAATAAATATGGCTTACGGAGTTGAACTCGGTCAGCCGCTCCAGGATATGAAGCTTACCGAGAGGATGCTCTCGTCATATAAATATGATTTTATAATCGGCTCTCTTCATATGTGCAACGGCTGGGACGATTTTTATCTGCTTGATTACAGCAAAGTCAGCCCTGATAGTTTATTGAAGCTGTACTTTGAAGAACTGCTTGATATGGCAAGATGGGGAGAATTTGATGTTCTCGGTCATCTCACCTATCCGCTCAGATACATAGTAGGAGATTCCGGGCTGTACATAGATATGAGCAGATATCTTCCGATAATAAAGGAAATTTTTGCGACGCTTATTAAAAATGATATCGGTATCGAAATCAACTCCAGCGGACTGCGTCAGAAGATAGGACTAACACTTCCCGACGAGTATTATGTAAGGCTTTACAAAGAACTCGGCGGAAAGATACTGACCGTCGGCTCGGATGCCCATTGTACAGAAGATTTAGGAAAAGGCATTCCTGAGGCTATAGCACTTGCAAGAAATGTCGGATTTACCGAGCTTGCTTTCTTTAAGAAGCGCAATCCGACTTTCATCAGTATAATTTAACGGAGGAAATAACAATGACTAAGAAGGAACAGCTTGTAAACCTTTTAAGACAGGACGCAAGACTTACAAACGATCAGCTTGCGGCGATGCTTGACACCACAGCAAATGATGTCGCGGCAATGACGGAAGAACTTGAAAAAAGCGGTATGATTATAGGCTATACCGCAATTATTAACGAAGAAGAATTTGATAAGAACTCGGTATGTGCATTTATTGAAGTCAGAGTATCGCCCGAAACAGAATGCGGCTATGACGATATTGCCGCAATTATCGCTCAGTATGACGAAGTATCTTCGGTTTATCTGATGAGCGGCGGATATGATCTTGCTGTTACTATTAAAGGTACAAATCTGCGTGATGTTGCTATGTTCGTAACCGACAGACTTGCGCCTCTTGCAGGTGTGCTCAGTACCACTACCCACTTCATTCTGCACAGATATAAAGAAAAAGACAAGATGTTCTTGAAGAACACGGATGAAAGGAGTTTAGTATCTCCGTGATGGATTATGAAAATATACTCTCAAAAAAAGTTCAGGACCTTCAGTTTTCAGGTATAAGGAAGTTCTTTGATATTGCGGCGAGCTATGATGATGTTATATCGCTGTCTGTCGGTGAGCCGGACTTTAAAACTCCGTGGGCAATAAGAAAAGAAGCTATAAAAGTACTTGAAAAAGGCCGCACCAATTACACAGCTAACTCAGGTCTTGCACAGCTCAGAGAAGCAATAAACGATTATCTGACCGATAGAATCAATACTTCTTATGATCCTTCACATGAAATACTTGTTACCGTCGGCGGTTCTGAAGCAATAGATCTTGCTGTAAGGGCACTTGTCGATACAGGAGACGAGGTACTTATCCCTCAGCCGAGTTTTGTCTGCTACAGCCCCATAGTTACGCTTGCTAACGGAACTCCCGTCATAATAGAAACAAGCGTTGAAGACGGCTTCAAGCTGACAGCTAAAGCTCTGAAGGAGCATATTACACCTGCAACAAAGGCTCTGATTCTTCCCTATCCCAACAATCCCACAGGCGCTGTTATGAGAAGAAACGACCTTGAGGAAATTGCGGAAGTGCTCAGAGGCACAGATATAATTGTTATTTCGGATGAAATATATTCAGAACTTACTTACGGTGATGAAGAACACTGCTCTATCGTTAACATAGACGGTATGAAAGAACGCACAGTTCTTATAAACGGTTTTTCAAAGGCGTTTTCAATGACAGGCTGGCGTCTCGGTTTTGCAGCTGCTCCCCGACCTATAGTAACGCAAATGCTTAAAATTCATCAATACGGAATAATGTGTTCCCCTACATTAAGTCAATATTCTGCTGTAGTCGCACTGAAAGACTGCAAAAAAGATATTGAGTATATGAGAAACGAATATGATATGAGAAGAAAGCTTATAGTAAAAGGCTTTAATGAGATGGGACTTGAATGCTTTGAGCCTGAAGGCGCTTTCTATATCTTCCCTTCCATTAAGAAAACCGGTCTTTCTTCTCAACAATTCTGCGAACAGCTTATTGAAAAGTACAGGGTTGCGGTAGTTCCCGGTGACGCTTTCGGCGAGTGCGGCGAAGGATATATCAGAGTTTCTTATGCGTACTCATTACAGCACATAAAGACTGCTCTTGAAAGAATAAAACTGTTTCTTGAAGAACTCGGTGTGCTATGATTGTTAAAGTAAGAGCCTACTCAAAGCTAAATCTGTTTCTTGATATAACCGGCAGGCTTCCAAGCGGAAGGCACTCGCTGAACATTGCAACTCAAAGTGTAGATGTTTATGATGATATTACGGTTGACGCAGTCTTATCGGATGATTTTTCCTGCAGAATAGAATGTAATAATCCCGATATCCCCTGCGATAAACGAAATATCGTATATAAAGCCGCAAAAGCGTTCTGTACAGCATCAGACATAAACGCCCGTATTTGTATCACTATTGAAAAAAATGTTCCTATTATGGGCGGTATGGGCGGTTCGTCTGTTGACGGAGCAGGTACGCTTGTGGCATTAAACGAAATATTCAAGAACAGATTATCAAAGCAGAAACTATACGATATAGGTGACAGCATCGGCGCAGATGTTCCTATTTGTATGAAAGGCGGAACACAGTACAGCACAGAAAACGGCAAAATGGAAACCGCTGATTGCCTCGCCGATTGTGTTTTCGTATGCGTATACCCTAACTTCACGCTGAGCACAGCACTTGCTTACTCAAAATATGATGAATTTCCGACGGAAATATCACCGTATTATGCAGAATTTATAAACAGCATAAAAAACGGTTCGTTGTCAGAATGCTGTAAATATATATCCAATGTTTTTACCGGAATATACCGTGACGACAGGATAAACAATATAAAAAACGACTTATTGAATTGCGGCGCTTCTACCGCAGAAATGACAGGAAGCGGAAGCGTTGTATTCGGTTTGTTTATCGATGAAGCAGACGCAAAAACAGCTGTCACAAAGCTTAATGAAAACTACCCTTGTTGCTTTATTGCACGCCCTGTCAATTGCGGAGTTTCTGTATTATTTAGTTAATTTGCCCCAAATACTTGAAATCAGGCAATAAATATAGTATAATAAAGAATGATTTTATTCGTCGCTTTACAAGGAGGTTACATTATGATCGATATCAATAACCATCTCGGAACGATACACTATTCAAAACAGTTCTTCTACTCGCTTATAGGCGGTACTGTTACTAACTGCTTCGGCATAGTAGGGATGAATGCTGTTGATGCAAAACAGACATTTATAGAAAGAGTACCGATTAAGTTTGTAAAGAAGTTTGCTGATAAAACTGTTCTTTCCGAAAAAGGCGTTACGGTTAAATACAAAAATGAAAAACTGTATATTGACCTTCACATTTCGGTAATGTACGGCGTAAATGTTTCTACAATTGTGAAGAGCATAATTCACAAAGTCAGATTTGCAGTTGAAGATGAAACAGGTATCACTGTTGATAAAGTAAATGTATTTGTCGATTCTGTAAAAGTATAAATCAAGGGAGATATTTTGATGTTAAGCGGAAAGATACTCAGAGATGCTATTATCTCTGGAGCAAATAATATTATCAATAACAAAGAGAGTGTAGATGAGCTGAATGTATTCCCTGTTCCTGACGGCGACACGGGAACAAATATGTCTATGACAATAAGAAACGCTGTAGCGGAGCTGAATATGCTCAGCGACAGTGCAACAGTCGAGACAGTTGCTCAAACTGCCGCATCGGGAATGCTCAGAGGTGCAAGAGGTAACTCGGGCGTAATTCTCTCTCTTTTATTCAGAGGTCTGTCAAAAGGGCTTGCAGGAAAGCATGAGGCTACTGTTGAAGACTATTGCAACGCTTTAAAGCTCGGTTCGGAGGCTGCATACAAATCGGTTATGAAACCCACCGAAGGTACGATTCTGACGGTAGCAAGAGTTGCTTATGAAAAGGTTTCCGAAGCAAATTGCAAGGATTTCAAAGAACTCTTTGAAACTCTTACATCAGCCGCAAAAGAAACTCTTGACAGCACACCGGAGATGCTCCCTGTTCTGAAAAAAGCAGGAGTAGTAGACGCAGGCGGTATGGGTTACTATACCATACTCAAGGGTATGGCATCCGTGATATGCGACGGCATAATGATAGAAGCCGCTGACGAAACTTCAGGCGGCGAAAAAGCAGTTGTTACAAATGCCGCCGGTACATTTGAAACAGATATAGAATTTACCTATTGCACAGAATTCATTGTTGTAAAGAGCGATATCAATAAAGACGCCACAAAGCTCAGAGCTTATCTTGAATCTATCGGCGACTGTGTTGTAGTAGTTGATGATGACAGCATTATTAAGGTTCATGTTCACACAGAACATCCCGGAAAAGCACTTGAAGAAGGCATACTGTACGGTTCTCTGATAAATCTCAAAATTGAGAATATGAAGGAACAGCACAAGGGAGCCGCCGCTAAGGCTGAAATGCAGCGCAAGCAAAAGCTCGCTCCGGCTGAACCTACCAAAGACTTCGGCTTTGTGTCTGTTACTTCGGGTGCAGGACTTGAAGAACTTTTCAAAGATCTCGGCGTTGACATTATCGTACGAGGCGGTCAGACAATGAACCCCTCTACAGAAGATATTCTCGAGGCGATTAATGCAACTCCGGCACACAATATATTTGTTCTCCCCAATAACAAGAATATTATTATGGCGGCTGAACAAGCTATTAAACTTACCGACAGAAATGTAACCGTGCTTCAGACAAGGACTATTCCTCAGGGTATTACAGCTATGCTTGCCTTTGACGACAGCCTTGACTTCAGAACAAACGGCGTTAATATGACAAAAGCGCTTGATAATGTAGGTTCAGGCTCTATAACATTTGCTGTCAGAGACAGTGATTTTGAAGGCAAACAAATCAAAAAAGGCGAGATTCTCGCTATGGAAAACAGCAAACTTGCATTTGTAGAAAAAGATGTGACAAAAGCTCTTATCAAGCTTACCAAAAAGCTTTTGCGCTCCGGTTCGTCATATATCACGGTTATTTACGGAAGTGACGTTACCGATGAAACTGCCCAGACCGCTTTTGAAGCTCTGAGATCTAAGATAAGCGACGATATTGAAATAGTGCTTGTAAACGGCGGTCAGCCGGTATACTACTACATTGTTTCGGTTGAATAAAAAATGAACGATATAAAGAAAAGTCCCGACTCCCCTGTCTGCTATATCAAGGGAGTCGGTGAAAAACGAGCTAAGCTGCTATTGAAGCTTGGGATCAGTACAGCCGCAGACCTTGCAGGACACTATCCGCGCGGTTATATCGACTTCAACGATGTTACTCATATTGCCGATATGATAAACAATGGTGAAAACTATGCGGTAAAAGCTTATGTAACCAAGAAGTTCCCTCCTTATTACGGAAGAGTCAACATTTTCAAGGTGCTGGTCAGCGACGGAACAGGAGAAATGCTGATTACATTTTTCAATAGTGATTATTCTTTTTCACGGCTCAAGCTCGACAATGAATACTGCTTTTACGGAAAAGCGGCGGGTGATTTTCTGCGGAAGGAAATGCATTCGCCTGTTTTTATTAATGCATATGAACCTAACAAGCTTATGCCGAAATACAGCCTGACAACAGGAATATCTCAAGGGATAATGTCGGGCTGTATAAAAAATGTACTCAGAGATTTTGAGTTCAGCGACAATCTGAGCGAGGAGATTCGTGATAAGTACAGTCTTATACCGTATGATACCGCACTCAGATGGATACACTTTCCTGAAAATAAAGCTCAGTACGACAAAGCAAAGTATAGGCTTACCTTTGAAGAACTATTTGTTCTTCAGCTTGGTCTTAAATCGGTTAAAAACCGTAACAAAAGGCTTTCCGGTGCAAAAATGGAAGCAAAAAACACAGACGCATTCTACTCTTCCCTTCCTTTTGAGCTTACCGGTGCGCAAAAACGAACTATCAATGAATGCTGTCTTGATATGCAAAAGCAAGTACCTATGAACAGACTTCTGCAGGGAGATGTCGGCTCGGGTAAAACTGCTGTTGCAGCCGGTGCGGCATATTTTGCTTATCTCAACGGCTTTCAATCGACGCTGATGGCACCAACCGAAATACTTGCAAAGCAGCATTATGATACTCTGAACAGCTTTCTTGCCCCACTTGGAGTAAATGTTGCCCTGCTGACAGGCTCGCTTACCCCAGCAAAGAAAAAAGAAATCAGAAGCCTTATTGCAAGCGGACAGGTTGATGTTGCAGTCGGCACACAGGCACTTATCCAGAAAAGCACATCCTTTAGCAAACTCGGACTTGTAATTACCGATGAACAGCACAGATTCGGCGTTTCACAGCGTGCAAGCCTGACGGATAAAGGAAACGAACCGCATAAACTCGTTATGTCGGCAACGCCTATTCCGAGAACTCTTGCAATGATAATATACGGTGACCTCGACATTTCGATTCTTGACGAAATGCCGAAAGGCAGACTCCCGATCAGAACATACGCTGTGGACAGCAGTTATCACGACAGACTTTACAAGTTTATTCTGAAATATGTTCAGAACGGCTTTCAGGCATATATTGTCTGCCCTCTTATAGAAGAAGGAATATCTGAAAAAGCGGCGGCGACAAATTATATTCAATCGCTAAATAATACTTGTCTTGCAGGTATACCTATAGGTCTTTTGCACGGCAAAATGAAACAGTCGGATAAAGACTCCGTAATGCAGGACTTTAAGGATAACAAGATAAAAGTTCTTGTAGCAACCACAGTTGTTGAAGTCGGAGTAGATGTTCCGAATGCCGTTATTATGATAATCGAAAACGCAGAGCAGTTCGGTCTGTCTCAGCTTCATCAGCTGAGAGGAAGAGTCGGACGAGGTACCGAGCAGTCCCATTGTATACTCGTAACAGACAACAAAAATGAATACACAAAACAGCGTATGGATATCATGGTGTGTACATCCGACGGCTTTGAAATAGCAAATGAAGACCTTAAATTAAGAGGTCCGGGTGACTTCTTCGGAAGCCGACAGCACGGTCTGCCCGAACTTAAAATTGCCGATATATACGCCGACCTTGATATTCTCCGAATAACCGGACAAGCGGCAGATGAGATACTTAAAAACGATAAGCATCTCGAAAAACCCGAAAACAGTTGTTATCTGAAAATGATAAACAAGCTTTTTGAAAATTCTCCCGATGCATAGAGGTGAAAAATGTCAGAAGAATTAGAAAGATGGAGATTTCCAAGATTTTTCTCGGATATTATAGATGAAGAAAGCGGAATAATATATATGAATGACGAGGACTCAAAACATATTGTATCCGTTCTCAGATTAAGACAAGGTGACAAAGCTATAGTATGCGACAAAAAAGCCAACGACTTTCTTTGTGAACTTTCATCTATCGATAATAACCGTATTGCTCAGTTTTCAATACTCGAAAAAAGGAAAAACGAGGCAGAGCCTGATACAGAGATCACTCTATACCAGGCTATTCCCAAAAACGACAAGCTTGATTTTATTGTTCAAAAAGCAACGGAGCTTGGTGCGGCAAAAATTGTACCGTTTCTTTCAAAGCGCTGTGTTTCAAGGCCTGACGCAAAAAGTGCATCAAAGAAGGTGCAAAGGCTACAGCGAATAGCTTATGAAGCTTCAAAGCAATGCGGTCGTGGTATAATACCGGAAGTTATGCCTTTTACCGACTTCACATCGGCAATAAAAAATCTTGATAAAGATACACTGCCTATAATCTTTTATGAATGCGGTGGGAAAAAGCTGTCAGAGCTTGATTTGTCAAACAAGAAAATTGCTGTTTTCATAGGCAGTGAAGGCGGTTTTGAAAAGCAGGAAGTAGACTTCGCTACAGAAAACGGTGCAGTTCCTGTGCATCTTGGAGAACGGATTCTGCGATGTGAAACTGCTCCGATAGCTGCGCTTGCTGTTTTGATGAATCTCACAGGAAATCTATAAGAAATTTGTTAAAACTGCTCAATATTAGTTAAAACACTTGAAATCCGATAACGGATATAGTATAATAATCATATAAAGTTGGTGTTAGCGCACCGGAAAGAGGTTAAAAATGAAAGCATTTACCGGTTTTGCCATAGGCATTCTTGCAGTACTCGGTGCTGTAGCAGCTGTCTTCATATATCTTAAGAAAAAGACAGAAAAGGAAATTGAATACGATCAGTTTGATGAAATAATGGACAGCGACGCTGATTTTGATGATGACTTTTTCGATGATGACGATGAGGTTATTGACGCCGCTGATATTGCTGTTGAAGCAGAGAATGCTGAAAACAAAGAAGCAGAAACACAGGAATAATATATTAAGACCGGCTTTTGTCGGTCTTTATGTTTACTGAATAAATCCGGTTGCAGTACCCTGAACGAAGGGTATTACAACCGGATTTTTATCTTGTGAATATTATTACATTAAGTTATTTCAAGGTATAAAGCTGATAATACTTATTAACATACGGAATTGCAACAGGCACTCCCTCATCGTTTATCGTTATACTGTAATAATAATTGCTGAATTCTAGCTCATTTTCCGTTTTAGAAACGCCTATATCATAAAGCGTTGCTCTACCGACAAACGAATATATTTGAGAACTGATTCTTTCGGCTCTACCTGTGATATTGCTGTCTGAACATACTATATACCGGACAGAAGACATATTAAATCCAACATTCTCAAGTTCTTTTGACAGCGTCTCGCCACTTGCCAGCATATTTTCGAGCTGTGTAATATCAGATATAGAAATCTCATTGACAGGGTTATTGAGGACAGAATCTATTTTGACAAGGCTGAACGAGCGACCAAGTGTTGTAGAAAAAATTGAGCTGTCCTCAACAGAATCAACAGCATTAACTTCAGCATAATCTGACAACTTTACAAGACAGTCAGTCAAGCCTTTCAGCACTTCTCTACAGTCTTCGCTGTTGCTTAATGGTTCGCAGTAAAACTCAATAACTGCGGCATTAATAATTATGCTGTAGGACATCTTCCTGAACATATTCTTATCCGCAATACTCTGCGGATGCCAGTTATAATTGCTGTCGCTTATACTGTCAAAGCATCCAAGAGCTCCCTTTTCATCACAGTAAGAATAAATAACATCGCTCAGAAGCTGTGAGAATGACTTGCCTTTAATTTTTGTTGTATATACGGCAGTTATCCTTGCGCTAATTTCGTTCTTTTCGGCATTAAGTGAGTCCAGTTCCTGAACATCTTTTGCCGAAGATATCTGCTCCTCAATTGAAATAAGCCTTGCCAAAGATGCATTAAGTGTATTTACCGTTGCATACAAAGCTTTCATATCGTGCAGACATCTGTTTACGGTAAGGAACGATTCCTCATTATGAAGACTTAGCGAGATACCGTTTAAAGAAACCATCTGCTCGGTATTCCCGATTAGATTATACACCTCGCCAAAACTGTCGCACAAAGGAACATAATAATCTTTGAATGACTTCTCTCCCATTCCGATATTCAGAATCGATGATATGCTATCATTGTCGAAATCAACCGAATAAGACGATAGAGCCGAAAGCATCGGAACAAGGCTTTCATTATATTGTGTCTTGTTTTCCGCACGGGATAGTTCCGCGCTGAAATATAGCGGAAAAGGTGCTATTGCCGACTGAGTACCCCATTGGCTCAGTACAGCACCTGAACGAAGACCAATTGTTCCATATAGCTCTGCAGTTTCAGCTGAAGATGTTTTTGGTATATCGAAGCACACAGTAGCAGAATTATCTTGTGCGGTAATAGACGATATAACAGCTTTTGCATAGTCTCCGCCAAATATAAAGCTGTTCTTGCTGATAACATTAAATGTGCCGTCTGTAACAGTAAATTCTGCTGTAACGCTGAAATCAGAGCCGGATTCTGCTATATCCGTTATGTTTCCTGTAACATCCGGAGAATGAGGATTTATTACAAAAGACAAAGGATAATTTATGTTCAGTGCAGATTCATCAATTGAAAAACTGCTGTCCGAGATAAGCTTGACTACATCATCCGGAGTCTTGTCGTCAAACGACAGATAAAGAACGCCTTCGCTAACCGATACTCTGTCAAACCGTGCTATCTCAATATCACTGATGTCGCAACCAAAAGAATCCGTTGTCACGCTGTCGTTGAACATACAATCCGATAATATTAGAGTCGCTTTTGCATAATTTGTCGAGGCTTCAAAACTTGAAGAAGAGAAAATTACTTTGGGAGAAATAATGCTTACAGAAACCGAAACATCAACGGGGGCGTCGGTAACAGCGCTGTGTTTAACCGTAATAAATCCGTCATCACCTGAGCTATACCCATTTTCTGATTTTATCTCAAGAGACAGCATATTGTCACCGATTCTGTCAAGTTCGCTTACTGTACTTCCTTCAAAACCGCCCGATAAAATAATATCATCCGCCGAAATATCCGAAGCAAATGTTGATTTATCAAGAGTCAGCTTGAATTTATCCAGTTTGCTGTCTGAAAGCACCTGAGTTGTATCACTGACAAGCGAATATGTCGGGTATCTTACCGTTACCATCGACAAATACCTATTGGCAGAAGTGTTGGTATTCTCGTTGCAGTATATAAAAAAACAATCGGGTCTGTTCGTACTGAAGAATTTATCGCTGAAAGTAACCGAAGCAGAATGATCCGAAACAGATGAAACAGAAGTTACATCGGCATAAACCGTCTTATATTCGTTGTCTTTTAGCATAACTGCTTCAACAGCATCGATATCCGGAAGCGAACTGAAATTAATATCAGAGTAAAATACTTCTACATCATTTCTGTCAATGGTATCTGCAAAAGTAGTATTATCAACACTTATATTTACAGTAAACTCACCTTTTGCATTATATGACACCTCGCTGTCACATTTCATCTCTAAAAAATCAAAGCTTTTATCTGTGTCGTTATCGGTATAGTCCGAACAACCGGCGATAAAAGAAGATATTATAGCCACAGAAGTTAATAAAGATAGTGCTTTAACAAAACAATTCTTCAAACTATCCCTCCTTGCTTAGTCAAATGTCAATAGTAATAATAATTTGTAACCGTGTAATCATTACTTCTTGATGAGGGAATCGGATAGTAGTTTGAATCCTGATACATATCCAAAATAGCTCCGCTTTCATCAAGCTCAGGAGATATATTTCTTTCTCCGTAGGATTTTAGATTCATATCATTAAAACAGAAATAATCGTATATGATAGAACCGCCGTCTTCGTCATCCCATGTTAGATCTGAATGATACCAATCATCATCAAGCATTATCATATTCCACATATGCGGCTCATCTCCGCTTAAACCTACAACAAGAATATTATCCACACCTATGCACTGGCAAAGATACTGAAACGCTCTTGAATAAGATTCACAAACTCCAGTTCCGTCAACAAGCACACCAAATGCCTCATATACACCGGGGTCGGAAAAAGAATGATCGTATGAAGCTTCTTTCAGTATCGAATTATGAATCGAAAGCAGATATTCCGAGAGTGTCTCTGCTCCGTCTGCTTCTTTTAGTATATCCTGTGCCTTTTGCTTAACTTTATTTGCATAGTATTCGGTTTCATCTTTAGTAAAATCATAACTCAGCGATATTGAGCGTATATCGTTTTTGTTGCCGCTCCATTTATTGAAAGACAAGGGCGTCTGAAACATCAGAGGATTATCATAATTGATGCACATCAGTATTCTGTATATGTGCTGATAAGATATACCTGTAAAAGGCAAATCGAAAGTTGTTTCATAATTGTTTATGCAATTATATAGACGTCTGTATATAAGTCTGTCGTTCCTGTCAAGAGAGTGGTACCCATATCCGTAAAAACCATCTTCAACAGGGTTCAGTATAACATAAGAGGCAACATATACCGTACTCATTCTGCCATTCTTTTCGACACGAAGACAAATATTAGTAATACCGTTAATATCTATGCCTGTATTATCATCATAAAGATAAGTCGTTGAAGAATATTTATCCGGCAAAGAGCCGTCAAGTGTATACCATAAAGTATCGTTGCAATCAAATCTTATCGTTTGCGGTCTGCAGTAATAACCCGGAGTAAGGTCAACAGTCAGATCATATTCAAATCCTTTGTCAAATTCAGAATCGTCAAAAGTATACAAATAAGGCAGTTCTGCAGGAACACGATATGCGCTCCTGACGCTGTCATAATCGGTCATTTCTAATTCGGAAGCCTCATATTGCGAAATACTTGCAGCTATAACTCGCTTTGTATCCGAAGGAAACACAAAAGAAAACACAGTCGCAATTATCGACAGAATTATAAATACCGAAATACCTTGTTTCATATTATTCCCCTTGTTTGCTTTTTTTAAGCCTTATATCATCGCCATAGAACGGCAGTCTTTTCATAGAATATAATCGTGAAGCAATTCTGTCCGAATAGCGCTTTGTAAGTTCAGAGCCTGTAAGATTAGTATTTACTATTGTCGGTCTGCCAAAATTAAGCCGTGAATTTATAATTTCATAAAGGCAGGAAATATTAAACTGCGAATCAAATTCAGCTCCTAAATCGTCAAGCATCAGTAGATCGCATTCTTTCAGAGTATTGACAACCTCTGACTCTGATTCCTCGCTGTTTCTGTCAAAATGCGCTCGCTCAATTTTTCTGAAAAGATCCGGAACAGAACCATATACAACAGAATAATTCTGCTCTATTACTTTTTTAGCAATAGATAAAGAAAGATGAGTTTTACCAAGTCCCGTTCTACCTGTCATAAATATGCTTTCATTGGGGACATGAAAATCTTCGGCATATTGCTTGCAATACTCGTAATTATTACTCATAATCTCACGAGGAGAACGATTTTTCAGATTTTCCTTTTTTTCGTCGCTGTATAATTTCAAATTAAAACTCTCAAAACAGGTAAGCCCCATAGGAAGATCTTTACTGAGCTCTTTTGCCGCAATAGATCTTAATATATCATTATAGCACGAACACCTTGAAGAATCGTCTATTCCGGTATCAAAACACTTCTTGCAGCTAAAAACTGGATCAAGATAATCTTCGGGAAAACCGTTCTTTTTAAGAAGTTCCTTCATTTTTTCCTGAAGGCCGAGGTTTTCATTTTTAAGAGCCTCAATCAAAGCTGCAGCGTTATCACTTTTAGAAAGAATTATCTTTACGAGACGGTTTGTGGTCGAAGCAAGCTGCTGTTGGATATCACTTATTTCGGGTATTCTTTCTTTTACTTCGTATAAACGATTTTGCTCGGTGATTGAATTATCAAATTTGCGTTTATCTAATATTTTCTGAGCCTCTTCATAATATTTTACAGGATATGACATAATTTACTCCTTTATGTATATTCATCAAGCAGAAGTTCATCTAACTTATCGGCATCGAATGAGTAATTGTTATCCGAAGCAGTTGATCTTGCATTTCTTTCTTCGGTCACCTGCTCTTCGGTTTTTATTCCCTTGACATGCCAGTTTTCAAGTATCTTGTTGATATACGGAAAAGCAAACTTTCCTTTAGCGTTTACATTAATATCATAAGCTATCTTTACCATATCAGAGCTGAAACCCCATTCATTATACCAAAGATCAATAAAATCTTTTTCCTTCTGTGAGAGCGCCCTGTTAATGCCGAAAATCGATTTGACCGAGTTTTCCGCGCTATACCTTGACTGAAGCATAGATATGTGTCTTTCAGCCGAAGCAAGATCGGTTATACCGTTTTCCATCCAGTTCATAGCCGATTCTTTCAAAAAAGCCGGAGTTGCCTTATTAATGGAAAAGCAATAATCAACCAGCATAAGCGTCACTTCCGTAGGCAGTCCGATATGCTCCGTTATTGTTATAAGAGCATTCTGCTCGGTATGTTTCAGCGGTCTGCCGTACAGAGTTTCGCAGGTTTTAAAAAGAAAATCCATTTTTTCGTCTGATTTCACGGCACCTGCAATCTGTGCAGGTGTAAACTCGGGCGAACGCAAAGCCGCCGCCTTTATTGCCGCAAAATCAGCCTGTTCTTTTGTTACACTAACAGAAGCGACCGGCGTATCAATTATTGAACCGGTTTCCTGCAGCACACTCATTGGAGCTGTTGCAGGCGCAAATGAACCGTCTGATTCATCGAGCAGACCGACCTGCCTCCAGAATGAAAGTGCATCATTAACATCTTCGCAGTTCATTGAAAGTGCATTAGCAATTATCTCATCGGATACCTGTTCTCCGTTGTGCCGCAGGAAGAAAAGAAGTACCTTTATACTGCTTCCGCCGGCAATCTTTATGTATTTATCAACAACATCGGAAGGAACAGCAAACACACCGCCCCAGCTTCCGAGATTCAGTTTATAATTCATCTGAACACCACTTTGAATTTTTATGTTACAGCTCATTACTGTATAATAATTAATTATATCACACATCGGGATAAAATGCACTATATTTTTATAGAAATTATAAAAAAGAACAGGCAGTTCTTACTGCCTGAAAAAACTTAAGGATGAGGTTTACCCTCTCTGTACGCATCCATAATACTTCTGAAAACATCTCCGTTTGAAGGCGGAGTCCAGGTAATTGCATTTGCTCCGGCGCTGATAGTTTCAAGTATTGTCTCACCGCTTGGACCGCCTGTTGCAATAATCGGAATATCGGGATGTTTTCTTCTGATTTCTCTGACAACGGACGCAGTCTTTGAAGCGGCAGAAACATTAAATATTTTTGCGCCTGCTTCTATTCTGCTCTCGATATCCTCATGCTCTGAAATAACTGTTACTACAACAGGAATATCTATAGTCTCACATACCTGCCTAACAACATCGTTGGAAGTCGGAGCATTGACTACAACGCCTATTGCACCCTGAAACTCAGCGTGCATAGAAAGGTTGACGACTCTTTTTCCCTGAGTAAGCCCTCCTCCGACTCCGGTAAAAACAGGTATATCGGCGGCGCTCATTATTGCCTGGGTAATAACAGGCTGTGGTGTAAAAGGATAGACTGCAATGATGGCATCAGCGTTAACATTCCTAATAATGCAGATATCGGTAGTAAATACTATCGACTTTATCAGCTTGCCCATAACCTTTATTCCGCTGGCTTGCTGAATCTCCTCGGGAACTTTAAGCATAAAGCTCCTGAGAGGCCCGCTGACCTCAGGTATTGCAAAGTTCGTATCTGCCATCATTATCTCCTTTCTCTTAATCATACATATTCGCCGTTTATTCCCCTAACCTTTACAAGTCCGGAACTAACGGTAAATGTGCCGTTTTCATCTTCGCAAATTAGACATCCGTCAGGCGCTATTGCCTTTGCGAATGCAGTTTGTTCCGAATTATTTCTTATCAGTCTGACCATCTTTCCGAGAGTCACACATCTGTTTGAATATTCCGAAATAACAACCGAAAAATCTGTATTTATAAGCTTATCGAGCTCAGAGATTATGCACTCAGCTGCAAGCATTTTATCGGTTTTCTTTCCGGTAAGAGTATACAGCGAAGCGGCATTCTCAAGTCCGCTTGCCTCAAAAAAATCTGACCCTTGATTGACATTAAGCCCGATACCGCAGATAACATTATTGTAATATGCTCCGTTTGAGGAACATTTCAGCGAACTCTCGCATAAAATACCACATACCTTGTGTTCATCACAGATAATGTCGTTAGTCCATTTTATACCAGCTTTTATTCCGCATAACCGTTCAATACTGCGGCAGACAGCAACTGCGCAAATCACCGTTAGATTCTGTGCACAGCAAGGGTGCTTCAGCAAAACGGAAACAGGAAGCATATCACGGGTAGCAAGCCATCTGTTGCCTATTCTACCCTTTCCGTCAGACTGTAGGTCTGCTATTACGACCGTTCTGTCGGCAAGCTCGTCTGCATGTTCTTTAATATATGTATTCGTTGACGGTAATGTATCAAAAGTCAGAAGCGGAAATCCGCATATCTCACTGCTTATCGGCATGGTAATCAAGCGCAACGATATTCATTGTTATCTTCTTATTATCATCGATAGTAATGATTCCGTATGACGGCGGTCTCTTGTCTCTGGGAGAATCAATACTGCCGGGATTCATTACATATATTCCATCGATAAGCTCGGTACGGTAAAGATGGGTATGACCGTAAAGAGCAATTTTACATCCGTTCTGCTTTGCAATGGCAATAAGCGTATCCAGTCCCTGATGAACCTTATGCTCATGACCGTGTACGCAAAGTATCTTTATACCCTTTGCATTAGCTATCCTTATAGTTTTGTTGTCGGCAAAATCACAATTTCCTTTTACAAAAAGAAAACTCTTTTCGGGGTGAAGATTGCGGACATCATTGAATTCATGCTCACCGTCGCCGAGATGTATGAATGCATCGGCATCAAGATTGTTCTCAATAACAGATTTGAGCTTGTGAAATTCCTTGTGTGAATCGGATACAACAACAATTTTCATATAATTTATCCTTTCAGCCGGGCAAGTGAAAAATATAACTCCTGCCCAATTTTTACTGATTTATTTTAATATTATAACACATAAACGAAAAAAAGAAAAGATTCAAAGTAAAATTTTTTCAAAAAATATACAAAAATGTGTGCTCCCAAAGTCACACATCATATATAAAGCTGACATAAGAATAAATTTTAAAGCGAAATAATATGATTTAGGAGGCAGATATGAACAATATTGAATCTATGCTCGAAGCAGTAAGCAAAAAGCTCGGCATTACGCCGCAGAAGCTGAAAGAAGCAATAGATAAGGGCGACCTTTCAATTGCTCTTTCTAATATGTCCGAAAAAGACGCCAAAAAGCTTAACAGTATCCTTTCAGATCCCGAGACACTCAAAAAAGTGATGAACTCCAAACAGGCAAAGGAACTCAAAAAGAATATGCAGAAATAACTATCACGGAGGACGGTATGAGCGATATTAACGATATTTTCAAAGCTTTGCTGTCCGATGATGACGGGAACAGCGAAAATAAGGACGAAGAAAATAACACCGCTGAACAGTCCGGTGATGATATTTTTGGCGGTATAAACATAGATATGATATTAAAGATCGGTGAGATAATGTCCAAGATGAACGAACAGGACAAGAACACCGAGCTTTTACTGGCATTAAAACCGCATCTAAGGGATGAAAACCGGGCTAAAATGGATACGGCTGTAAAGTTATTCCGATTGATATCCTTGCTTCCGTACCTTAAAGACAGCGGATTATTCGAGAATCTATTCTGAAAAGGAGTTTATATTATGGAGTGGAACAATGTAAAAATGTCACGGGCAGAGTTTGAACGACTGCTGAAAGAATACACTTCAGCGGCGCTGAGAACAGCCGAGAAAGCAAAGGTTACAGATGAGAACGAGCAAATAAACGCCGAGATAACCATAGCTTCTCTTGACAGCAAAGCGGAATTGCAGAAAACTGACTATATATCGGAAGATTACAGCGCAACAGATAATACAGACGAAGAAGAAAAAGTCGATACAGAAGATTCTGAGTCTATTGTTGTCATAAATGCAGAAATAAAGCAAGAGGACGCTCCGGTAGCAGAGCCTGTTGAAGAAGAATCGGAATATGAAACAGAAGAACATACAGAGCCTGAAGAAGAAAACAAAGAAACCGATGAGCAACAAACAGAACAAAGTGACAACTGCAATGAACAGACTTGCGAAGAAGAATGTGCCGAAGAAGAAAATAGCAGCGATGAAACAGAAAAATGCTCAGAATCAGTCGATGATATTCTGGACAGCTTTAAAAGTATGTTTATAAGCGAAGAAGAAGCTGAAAAGAAAGCCGAAGAAATGAGCGAAAACAAAAAAGTCAGAAATTCTGCCCCTAACTTTAATTCGGCTATACATAACCACAATAAAAGTGTAAAATCCTGCGGATGTGCGCGTTGCCGCAGTAATAACAGTACAACGCATATGCAGGAGAAAGGCGGAAACGATCCCGGTTGAAACAAAGTGTATGGCAATAACACCGATATAATCAGCAGGATACTCGGCGATGATGATTTGCTGAAAATAGCAGCTCTGGCATTTATCTTGTGGCGTGACAAGGCAGACTACAAACTTCTGCTCGTTCTGGCGTATGTTTTCTTATTCAAATAGCACTTGCATTTTCCCGTCATATAGGATATAATAACCCCGAAAAGCAAATTCTGATCAGGAGGATTATTATGGCTAAATGGCTGGAAAATGCAATTTTTTATGAGATATATCCGCAATCATTTAATGATACTAACGGTGACGGTATAGGCGACTTTCAGGGGATAATCGAAAAGCTCGACTATATCAAAGATACAGGCTTTAATGCAATATGGATGAATCCTTGTTTTGATTCGCCTTTCGGTGATGCAGGATATGATGTAAGAGATTACAAGAAAACCGCCGCAAGATACGGCACAAACGAAGATCTTAAAAGGCTGTTTGATGAATGTCACAAGCGTGATATGCACATTCTTCTTGACCTTGTACCGGGACACACATCGGTAGAACACGAATGGTTCAAAAAATCTATGCTCCCCGAAATAAACGAGTATACCGACAGATATATATGGACAAATAATATATGGGAACAACCCGAAGGACTCAACTGTATAAGAGGAATATCCGACCGTGACGGAAGTGCCGCTGTCAACTTCTTCTCTTCTCAGCCTGCGCTGAACTACGGCTACGCACAGCCGAAGTTTGCTTATCAGCAAAAACCGACCGATCCCGGTCCTATGTCTACAAGAGCAGCAATAAAAGATGTTATGAAATTCTGGCTTGATATGGGATGCGACGGATTCAGAGTAGATATGGCAGGCTCGCTTGTAAAATGCGATCCCGAGTATAAAGAAACTATTAAACTATGGCAGGATATCACAGGCTATCTTAAGAGCGAATATCCCGAAGCCGCAATGGTATCAGAGTGGGGCGAGCCGCAGTACTCGCTCGCAGGCGGCTTTGATATGGATTTTCTGCTTCATTTCGGTCCCGAAGGATATAACTCTATGTTCAGATGTGCTGAGCCTTTCTTCTCAAAAAGAGGTAAAGGCACACCCAAAATTTTTGCCGAGCAATATATAGCAAACTATGAAAAAGCAAAGGCAGGCGGCGGACTTATATGTATCCCTTCGGGAAATCATGATATGGATAGACTTGCCAGAGGCAGAGACTGGGATGAACTAAAATGCTGTTTTGCTTTTCTTCTGACAATGCCGGGTGCGCCATTTGTTTACTATGGTGATGAGATAGGAATGAATTATGTTGAAGGGCTGACTTCGGTTGAGGGCGGTTACAACCGCACAGGCTCACGCACACCGATGCAATGGGACAGTACCGCAAACGACGGCTTCTCCTCTGCCGACAAAACACAGCTTTATATTAAACAGGACGACTCACCCGACAGACCTACCGTTGAGAAGCAGAAGCTTGACACCGACTCGCTTTACAATGAGATAATAAAGCTGATAAAGCTCAGAAACGAAAATACCGCTCTTCACAACTTATCCGAGTTCGAGTTTGTAAGCTATGACGGTTATCCGCTTGTTTACAGAAGAAAATCCGCCGAGCAGGAATTACTGATTTGTATTAACCCCTGCGGAGATGATAAATCCTTCACTGACAACGAAGAACTTGGAGAAATAGTATATTCACTCGGTGAAAACGCAGCGGTAAGCGGCAGAACAGTAAATATACCCGCAAGCGGTGCGGTATTTGTATCAATCAAGAACAAGTAACATATAACAGCAAACCGGCTGTCCGTGAAATCGGAACAGCCGGTTATTTGTGTTATTCAGCCATTTTCAACAATAGCTTTAAGTCTTTGTGCCTGGTCTTTTTTCAGCTTGGTACTCTTGATTACCTTCTGCCTTGAGAATTCTTCTCTTTCTTTTTCTTCAAGTGAATTTGTTATAAACTGAAGCTGAGACTCGTATCTCGGGATAATTATATTCTTAAGCGCATTGGCACGCTTCTGTGTTTTCTTGATAGCAATTGCAAGTCTGTATATGCTGTTTTCGATTTCGGCAAGAACAGCGGTCAGGCGCTTTGTTTCATTGAAACACAAGAAAGCTATATCAAGGTACGAGTTGGTCATTGCAATGTCATACTGCGGTATAACCGGTTTGTCATCAAGTACAACGGTAGGCAGTTCAACACCCATAACGCTCCTGAATGATATTTCGATACCGTTTTCTTCAGGTACAAACTGAGTAAGCGTAGAGACAGAACCTAATGTTATATTGGCCTTCTGCAAGGCGGAATAGGCATTTTCATAAGTCTGCTCAATATTGCCTCGTATCAGCTTTGACTTGTCGGTAAGCGCAACCATTTCCCTTATCAGAACATTGCGCTTTCTGTCCATAAGTTCAAATCCCTGCTTTGCCTGCAGAAGTGACCTTTTTGTTTTTATAAGATTGCCTTTTGTGGGGAAAACCTGCTCGGCCATACTCCCACCTGCCTTTCATTGTAGGATTTATTTAAATCTTACGGCATTTTCGGGATGATAATGCTCCTTGATGAGCTGCTCACTCACTCGGTCAAGCTCAGACTCGGGAAGCAGTGAAAGCAGATCCCACGCAAGATCAAGCGTTTCATCCATAGACCTGTTCTCGTCAAATCCTTGATTAAGGAAATACTTCTCAAACATATTACCGAACTTCATAATAGCCTTGTCCGAAGCCGACAGCTCGTCCTCACCTATTACCGATGCAAGCGCTCTTGCATCCTGAACTCTCGCATAGCAGGCAAACAGCTGATTTGATACATCTGCATGATCAGCTCTTGTATACTCTGCACCGATACCGTCTTTCATAAGTCTCGAAAGAGAAAGAAGTACGGAAAGGCCGGGATAAATACCCGTCTGGTCAAGATTTCTGTCAAATACTATCTGTCCTTCGGTGATATACGCAGTAAGGTCAGGGATAGGATGTGTAATATCATCATTTGGCATTGTAAGTATCGGTATCTGAGTAACTGAGCCCGTACTTCCTTCAACTACTCCCGCCCTTTCATACATAGAAGCAAGGTCTGAATAGAGATATCCCGGATAACCTTTTCTGCCGGGAATCTCTCCTTTTGATGAAGAAAACTCACGCAGAGCTTCACAATATGAAGTAAGATCCGTCATTATAACGAGTATGTGCATATTCTTCTCAAAAGCAAGATATTCAGCTACGGTAAGCGCACATCGCGGAGTAAGGATACGCTCTATGATAGGATCGTTTGAAAGGTTAAGGAACATACATACACGCTGTATTACGCCTGTTTCTTCAAACGAGCGCCTGAAATATTCGGCAACATCATTTTGAACACCCATAGCCGCAAATACAACAGCGAAGTCCTTGCCCTCGCTGTCGGCAATCTTAGCCTGCTTTACTATCTGTACCGCAAGCTTGTTATGAGAGAGTCCGGAGCCTGAGAAGATAGGCAGTTTCTGTCCTCTTATCAGCGTCATCAGAGCGTCTATTGAAGATATACCAGTGTGTATATAGTTTCTCGGATAAGAACGGGCAACGGGATTCAGCGCTCTTCCGTTAATATCACCGTATTTCTCGGCAAAAACCTCTCCGAGTCCGTCAATGGCTTTGCCTGCACCGTTGAATGTTCTTCCGAGCATTTCGGTAGACAGGGGTATCTCAAGAGGCTTTCCGGTGAAGCTTATCTTAGTATTAGTGAGCGAAATACCGTTTGTGCCTTCAAAAACCTGTAAAACCACCTTGTCGCCCTGCATCTCAACAACACGACCAAGACGCTTAGTGCCGTCGGCAAGCTTTATCTCTGCAATCTCATCGTAAGAAACACCTTTAGCACCCTCAAGGCAGACAAGCGGTCCGTTTATTTCACTCAGTCCTGCATATTGAATCATAACAAAATCTCCTGTCGGGTTTATTCTTTGATAAACCTTTTATTAATCATGTCGAAATATTCTTCAAACATCTCAGGTTTATCATTTGGTATATCATACTTCATTTTAATAAGCTTATCGAAGAAACCATAGGAAATAATCTCCGATATAGGCGTACCGCCGTTTATTGCATTGAGTGAATTATGATAAAGAAGTAATATTGCCTTCATCATCAGCTTCTGCTTTCCAAGCGGAACAAATGTGTCATCTTTGTGGAAAGCATTCTGCTGTAAAAATCCGACTCTTATTACTCTTGCTATCTCAATAATAAGCTTCTGGTCGTCGGGCAGTACATCTGCACCGATAAGCTTAACTATTTCCATTAGGTTGCTCTCTTCAACGAGCAAGGTTGATATTTCCTGTCTGTAGCGACAGAACTCTTCGCCGACATTATCGTTATAATATTCTGCAAGGTCGTCACTGTACTCTGAATAGCTCATGCTCCAGTTAATTGCCGGATAGTGTCTTGCGTAAGCAAGATTCTTGTCCAGAGCCCAGAAACAGCGTACAAATCGCTTGGTATTCTGCGTTACAGGCTCTGAGAAATCCGAGCCCTGCGGAGATACTGCACCAATAATAGTTACACTGCCCTCTCTGCTGTTCATAGTTTCTACATAACCTGCACGCTCGTAGAATTCAGACAATCTGGAAGGAAGATATGCCGGGAAGCCTTCTTCAGCAGGCATTTCTTCAAGTCTGCCCGAAATCTCACGGAGTGCCTCTGCCCAGCGTGATGTCGAATCCGCCATAATAGCAATATGATAACCCATATCACGATAATACTCGGCAAGTGTGATTCCTGTATATATGGACGCCTCACGGGCAGCAACAGGCATATTTGATGTGTTTGCAATTAATACTGTTCTGTCGGTAAGCGGTCTACCCGATTTGGGATCGATAAGCTCAGAGAATTCCTCAAGAACCTGAGTCATCTCGTTTCCTCTCTCACCACATCCGATATATACGATAATATCTGCGTCGCACCATTTTGCAAGCTGGTGCTGGGTCATAGTCTTTCCCGTGCCGAATCCGCCTGGTATTGCCGCAGTACCGCCTTTTGCAAGCGGAAGAATTGTATCGACAATACGCTGACCTGTAATAAGCGGCTTTGAAATCGGAAGACGCTTCTTTATAGGTCTCGGTGTCCTTATCGGCCATTTCTGTGTAAGTGTAAGCTCTGTGACGGTCTCTTCATCAACTCTGAGCTTCAGTACAACATCGTTTACCTTGTACTTTCCGTTCGGAGCAACATATTCAACCGTACCCGACATATCGGGCGGAACCATACATCTGTGAGTTATAAGAGGGGTTTCGGGACATTCGGCATAAATATCTCCGCCGCTAAGCTTATCGCCTATTTTTACGGTAAGCGTTACATCAAATTCACGCTCCTCGTCAAGTGCGGCTATAGCGCTTCCCTCGGTTACAAAAACACCGCTAATATCGGTCATTGCCTTTAATGGACGCTGTATACCGTCATATATATTTGAAATAATGCCGGGGCCCAGCGTAGCGCACATAGGAGTTCCCGTAGGCTCTACGGGGTCGCCTATCATAAGTCCTACCGTTCCCTCGTAGACCTGAATGGTAGTCATTTCATCGGTTACGCCGATTACTTCACCGATAAGTTTTGTTTTTCCTACCATAACCATCTCACGCATTGAGAATGATTTTGTATCTTTGACCTTTACTACAGGTCCGTTTATTGCATAAATTGAGTCCATACCGGCACCTCCGCTTACAGCGACAGCTCGCTGTGGCTTGCAATAAAAGCATTTCTCTGCTGTTCTAATGCAAGGTCAAGCGTGTAGTCGAGATATACATTTTCCGACGGATAATATACCGATAAACCGCCAATTTCTATGTTACGGTCAACAGCAGCACTTATACCGTACTCATTTGCGATATTCTCCGCAAGCAGTTTATCATTCCTGCTAACATTGATAACGCAGTCTTTTCCGAAGGGCATTTCTTTGTTTGCTTTTTCGGTAAGCTTGCGAACAAATGCTTCATATTCGCCGCCGGTCACAAAGCTTTCCAGTTTCTTTCTTATATTTTCAAAAAGGCTCTCTACAAGTTCACACCTGTGACTTAATACCGACTTATGTGAAGCAAAATCACTCTTTGACAGCTCTTTTGCATACTTTGAATGTGTTTTCTGTCTGTCTTCGGCAATCTCGCTCTCTTCACTTCGTCTGTATTGCTCCCGAGCCTGTTCTAACAGCTCGTCAGCCTGCTGCTGTGCCTTGCTTATTATTTCATCCGCTTTTTTCTGAGCGTCGTTCAAAATTGAATTGCCCAGCTTTTCTATCCTGTCTTTAACTTCCGGCATACAGCTGCTCCCTTCTGATTAATTATAATTTAAGTCCTATTGCATCACGGACATAGCCGTCAATAGACTTGCTGATATCAGATGTACCGTGACGGTCGGGGATCTCCACGAT
This sequence comes from Oscillospiraceae bacterium, assembly GCA_016302655.1. Taxonomy (GTDB): domain Bacteria; phylum Bacillota; class Clostridia; order Oscillospirales; family Ruminococcaceae; genus Ruminiclostridium_E. Next base: position 27,954 of record JAEDNF010000001.1, read on the forward strand.
CAGCGGTTTAGTACTGTTCAGCTTCATATCATATACTTCTTGTTTACACATTTCGATGAGCTTCTCTGTCATCAGAACGACAGCGATATCTTTGTCAGCCTTAGCTTTTTCAAGAGCGTCGGAGACCTCCTGCGGCTTACTGACAACGATACCTTCAATTCCTGCAAGCCTCATACCCATCTGCGTATCCGTGTTATCGCTGATAAGGAAAAATTTCATTATTCTTACCCTCTGATAATCACCGATGCTGTTA
>JAEDNF010000083.1 GCA_016302655.1 Oscillospiraceae bacterium
TCTGTCCGTTTGCGCCGTTTGCAGTCATAGCAAGAGCCAATGTTACCGACAGAGGCGAGATAAGCGTGTTCTGATTATCGGAAAAGCTTTTTTTGAACAGTTCTACGGAAAAATCGGAATATGCCTGCTTGAATTTATCATCGGTTTTTATTGAATCGTGTTTTGCGGCTTTGATATTTTCCATCAAATCACCGGACTGCTGAGACTGAGCTGACTGACAGCCGCCGATTGTGAGTGAAGTTATAAGTGTCGACACAGCCGCTATGCCTGATATAATTTGTTTTGCTTTCATGTTATCCTCCTTGAAGTTATATTAATATAAAGGTATTCGTATCATTACTCTGGATTCAGTATACATTATATCAACTTGCAAGTCAATAATAGTTACAGAATTGTAACCAAATTGTTACCGGATTGTAACAAATCGGCATTTGTTCGGTTTGCCTGCGTCAGAGGAATTTACAAAGACGCTTCTCTAATTTATTTGATATTTCGGTTTTTCTATTGACAAAAGCCGCTGTGATAGATTATAATTATGTAAGGAGCGTGTAAGTTTTTACACGGTGAAATTCTATGAAGTTTTTTGTGTTTTAAGGAGAAAAGATATGGCATACATATTAGGCGTTGATATAGGTACATCCGGTACAAAGACCGTTCTTTTCAGCGAGGACGGTACTCCTGTTGCTTCGGCGCTTTATGATTATCCTCTTTATACCCCCTGCAACGGTTATGCAGAGCAGGACCCTGCAGATTGGTGGAATGCTTGCGTGAACGGTATCCGTGATGTCGTAAACAAAAGCGGTGTTCCTGCACAGGAGATAAAGGGTATAGGTCTTTCGGGACAGATGCATGGACTTGTTATGCTGGACAAGGATAATAAAGTTATCAGAAACAGCATTATCTGGTGCGATCAGCGTACCGCAAAAGAAGTTGTTGAGATAACCGAAAAGGTAGGACACGACAGACTTATCGAAATTACGGCTAACCCTGCTATCACAGGATTTACTGCCGCAAAGATAATGTGGGTTAAAAACAACGAGCCCGATAACTATGAAAAATGCCGTCATATACTGCTCCCCAAGGATTATATAAGATTTATGCTGACCGGTGAGTTTGCAACAGAAGTATCAGATGCGTCGGGTATGCAGCTTCTTGATATCCCCGGCAGATGCTGGTCTGATGAGGTGCTGACAAAGCTCGGTATCGATAAGTCGCTTCTTGCAAAGGTTTATGAAAGCCCTGAGATAACAGGTACGATAACAAAGGCAGTAGCTCAGGCAACAGGACTTGCAGAGGGCACTCCAGTTGTAGGCGGCGCAGGAGATAATGCGGCAGCAGCTGTAGGAACAGGCGTTGTAGAAGACGGCAAAGCGTTTACCACTATCGGTTCAAGCGGTGTTGTGTTTGCACATACTTCTTCTATATCAATTGATCCCAAGGGCAGAGTTCACACATTCTGCTGTGCAGTTCCGGGTTGCTGGCATGTTATGGGCGTTACACAGTCGGCAGGACTTTCGCTCAAATGGTTCAGAGATAACTTTGCGTGGAGCGAAATGGAAACAGCCGCTTCAATGGGCGTAGATCCTTATTATATTATGGATAAAGAAGCAGACAGTGTGCCGATAGGCGCAAACAGACTTCTTTATATGCCTTATCTCAACGGTGAAAGAACACCGCACCTTGATCCCAATGTACGAGGCGCATTTGTAGGTCTTTCTACAATGCATAAGAAGAGAGATATGCTCAGAGCCGTTATGGAGGGCGTTTCATACTCTCTTCGTGACTGCGTTGAGGTAATGCGTGAGATGAATATAGATATCAACGATATGATGGCTTGCGGCGGAGGCGGAACATCTCCTCTGTGGCGTCAGATGCTTGCCGATCTTTATGGATGCAGTGTAAAAACTACCGCAAATAAGGAAGGCCCCGCACTCGGCGTTGCTCTTCTTGCGGCTGTTGGAGCAGGAATATACAGCTCCGTTCCCGAAGCTTGCAAGGCTGTTATAAAGCCCGAAAAGATTCAGGAGCCTATTGCCGAAAACAGCGCTAAATACGAAAAGGTATACGCTCTTTACAAGAAGCTGTATCCTGCAATGAAGGCTAATTTCGAGGAACTGGCACAGCTTACTGTATAATGCTTACAACGGGAAGACGGCGTTGTGTGTTTGCCGTTTACCGCTGAATATATTATTCGGGACAGCCCGAAAAGGAGTTAATATGAAGTTATTTATTGACACTGCCAATGTTGACGATATCAGACGCGCCAACGACATGGGAATTATCTGCGGAGTTACTACAAACCCCTCTCTTATAGCTAAAGAGGGCAGAGATTTTAAGCAGGTAGTTAAAGAAATCACAGAGATAGTTGACGGACCTGTTTCTGCGGAAGTTATTTCGCTCGAAGCAGACAAGATGGTTGAAGAGGCGCTTCCTCTTGCCGCTATCCACAAGAATATTGTTATCAAACTGCCTATGTGCGAAGAAGGTCTTAAGGCCTGCAAACAGCTTACTGCAAAGGGAATAAAGACAAATGTTACTCTTGTATTCTCTGCCGCACAGGCTTTACTTGCCGCAAGAGCCGGCGCTACTTTTGTAAGCCCTTTCCTCGGCAGACGTGATGATATAGGTATGGAAGGTATGAGTCTTATTGAAGAGATCGTTGATATTTTCAACGCTCAGGGTATCGAAACAGAGATAATCGCCGCTTCTATACGCAATCCTATGCATGTTACACAGGCCGCAAGACTTGGATGTGACATTGCAACCGTACCGATGAATGTTCTTCTCCAGATGCTTAAGCATCCGCTTACCGACAACGGTATAGAAAGATTCCTTAAGGACTGGGAAGGATTCACTTCAAAGCAGAAGTAAACAAAGCGGTGTGCTTGGCACAAACGCTTAAAATAACCGAAAGGACAAATGAAATGTACAGTAATTTAGTTGACACGATCGGATTTCTCAAAGGTGAAGATCCCGATGTTGCTGAGGCGATGGACAAAGAACTTGCCCGTCAGAAGAGAAACCTTGAACTTATTGCGAGCGAGAACATAGTATCTCCTGCCGTTATGGCGGCAATGGGCAGCGTTCTTACGAACAAATATGCGGAAGGCTATCCTGCTAAGCGTTACTACGGCGGATGCGAGGCCGTTGATATCGTAGAAAATATCGCTATTGAGCGTGCCTGCAAGCTGTTCGGCGCAAAATATGCAAATGTTCAGGCTCACTCAGGCGCTCAGGCAAATACGGCAGTATATTTTGCACTGCTCGAACCCGGTGATACCGTACTCGGTATGAGCCTTGCACACGGAGGACATCTGACTCACGGTTCTCCCGTAAATATTTCGGGTAAATATTTCAACTTCGTTCCTTACGGACTTGATGAAGAAACCGGCAGACTGAATTACGACAATATACTTGCTCTTGCAAAAGAGCATAAGCCTAAGCTGATTGTAGCCGGTGCAAGTGCATACCCCAGAGCTATCGACTTTGAAAAGCTCTCTGCTATAGCAAAAGAGGTAGGAGCATACCTTATGGTAGATATGGCTCATATCGCAGGCCTTGTTGCAGGCGGTCAGCATATGTCTCCCGTGCCTTATGCCGATGTTGTTACAACTACAACTCATAAGACGCTGAGAGGTCCCAGAGGCGGACTTATCCTCACAAACGATGAAGAGCTTGCAAAGAAGATTAACAAGGCTATATTCCCCGGCATACAGGGCGGTCCGCTTATGCATGTAATTGCGGCAAAGGCTGTTTGCTTCGGTGAAGCGTTAAAGCCTGAGTTTACCGAATATGCAAAGCAGATAGTTAAGAATGCTTCTGTTCTTGCAGATTCTTTACTTGAAAAGGGCTTCAACTTAGTATCCGGCGGTACAGATAACCACCTTATGCTTGTTGACCTCCAGCCTTTCAACATTACGGGAAAAGAGCTCGAGAAGAAGCTCGATGAGGTATATATTACCGTTAATAAGAATGCTATTCCCAATGATCCTCAGAGCCCGTTTATAACAAGCGGCGTTCGTATAGGCACACCTGCCGTTACTACAAGAGGTCTTAAAGAAGAAGATATGAAGGAAATAGCTCAGTGTATCTATCTTACTGCTACAGATTTCGAAAACAGCGCAGATAAGGTAAGAGAGACGGTTACCGGCATTTGCCGTAAATATCCGCTGTACGAATAATATTCACATGAAAACGAGAGATATTATCCCTCGTTTTTGTGCTGTATTAAATGTGATAACAGAAAGGAATATATAAATGACAGCATCAGCAAGAGATATAATTTTTAACCACTCTGAGAGAGTAGCTCCTCTGGGACTTATAGCAATTCCCGGTTCGGAAGAGCTTGGCAAGAAGGTCAACGATTACCTTGTAGCCTGGTCGCAGGAAGCCGGCTACGATTATGACAATTTCCTCATTGAAAATGAGTGCCCGAGGTTTTCTTCGGGTGACGGTAAGGGACTTATAAAGAATACGGTAAGAGGCTATGATGTATTCATAATCGCCGATTTCGGCAATTACAGCCTTGAGTATCCGCTCTTCGGCAAGATGAACCGTATGTCTCCCGATGACCATTTCCAGAACCTCAAGCGTATAATACAGGCTATAGGTGGTAAGGCTCATCGTATCAATGTTATAATGCCTATCCTTTACGGCGGCAGACAGCACAGAAGAAACTACAGAGAGTCGCTTGACTGTGCTGTGGCTCTTCAGGAACTTCAGAACATGGGTGTTGAGAATATCATAACTTTCGACGCTCACGATCCGAGAGTATGCAACGCAGTTCCGCTGATGGGCTTTGACAACATAATTCCCACCTACCAGGTTCTTAAGGCATTATTCAAGTATGTCAAGGACTTCAAGATGGACAAGGATCATTTCACCGTTGTAAGCCCCGATGAAGGCGCTCTCAACAGAAATATGTATTATTCATCAGTTCTCGGAGTCGATCTCGGTATGTTCTACAAGAGGCGTGACTATTCACAGGTAGTAAACGGACGCAATCCTATAGTAGCGCACGAATATCTTGGAAACTCTGTTGAAGGCAAGGATGTTTTCATTGCCGATGATATCATTTCATCGGGTGAGTCGATGCTTGATATTGCAATAGAGCTGAAAAAGCGCAATGCAAAGAGGATTTTTGCATACGCAACTTATCCTATTTTCACAAACGGACTTGATTCTTTCGACAAGGCTTACGCAGAGGGTAAGATCGACTATGTATTCGGTACAAACCTTTCATACAGAACACCTGAACTGCTCAGCAGAGAATGGTTCTGCGAGGTTGATGTATCAAAGTATCTGTCATATCTCATTATGGCACTCAATCACGATATGTCTATCAGCAAGGTTATAGATCCTCACCAGAAGATTAGCACTTTGCTTGAAAAACACATGAACGACTAAATAAAACTGCCTCCGCTTGTTATCGGCGGGGGCAATCTTATAGTATAGGAGAATAATATGCCGTTAGCAGACAGAATACGCCCATCTGAGCTTGACGAGGTGGTCGGACAAAGACACATCTTAGCTCCGGGAAAACCGCTGTACAATATCATCAGCAGAGGAAAGATACCCAATATGATTTTCTACGGTCCGTCGGGTGTCGGCAAGACAACTGTAGCAAACATTATAGCAAAAAAGACAAGTATGAGCCTTTTCAGGCTGAACGGAACGCAGGCGTCTACATCGGATATAAAGGATATTGTGGGCAATATAGGCACTTTGGCTGGTGCAGGCGGTATTTTGCTGTTTCTTGACGAGATACAGTACCTTAATAAAAAGCAGCAGCAGACGCTACTTGAATATATCGAAAACGGCGATATAACTCTTATTGCATCGACAACCGAAAACCCTTATTTCTATGTTTACAGCGCAATTTTATCAAGATGTACCGTATTTGAGTTCAAGCAGATAACGGCTGAAGATATACTGCCTGCTGTGCACAGGGCATTTACGCTTATGGGCGAAGAAATGAACACAAAGTTCACTGTTGAAGATGGCGTTGCCGAACATATTGCATACGGCTGCGGCGGTGATGTAAGAAAGGCCGCAAATACAGTCGAGCTATGTTGTCTGTCAAGCGAGAATGATCTTGTCACAATGGAAACCGCAAAGCTGCTTACCCAGAAGAGCAGTATGAACTATGACCGTGACGGAGACAGGCATTATGATATTCTTTCCGGACTGCAGAAATCGATACGGGGTTCTGATGAAAATGCGGCGCTTCACTATGCCGCAAGACTGCTTTGTGCAGGTGATATAACTTCGCTTTGCCGCAGATTGCTGGTTATTGCAAGCGAGGATGTCGGACTTGCTTATCCTATGGCAGTACCGATAGTGAAAGCGTGCGTTGACAGCGCATTACAGCTCGGTTTGCCTGAGGCGAGGATTCCGCTTGGTGAGGCGGTGGTACTCCTTGCTACAGCACCAAAGTCAAACAGCGCATATCTTGCGATTAATTCTGCTATGCAGGATGTGGAAGACGGCAAAACGGGTGATATTCCCCGTCATTTGAAGAACAAGCATTATGACGGTGAGGGCGCTGAGGTGAAAGGTCAGCATTATCTCTATCCGCATGATTATCCCAATCATTATGTTGAACAGCAGTATCTGCCTGACGTCATCAAAGACCGTATATACTATGAGTTTGGTGACAACAAGCTTGAACAGCAGGCAAAGTCTTACAGAGATATGATAAAGGGTAAGAAATAATCATACTTTATTTTTCTGCTGATTCCTTATCTTTTTTGAATAACTGACTTATTCCTATGAACAGCAGAAATACAGCGAAAAGCTTCCTCAGTAAAGTTACATCTATGGCAGAAGCTGCAATACTGCCAAGAACAGCGCAGGGAAGTCCTGCAATCAGATATTTCCCGACGAGCTTTATATCTATAAGTTTATTTTTTATATGGATGCAAAGCGACAATAGTGCGACAGGCAAAAAGAAAAGCAGATTTATCCCTTGAGCTATATCCTGCGG
>JAEDNF010000084.1 GCA_016302655.1 Oscillospiraceae bacterium
CCTCGTCCCTATTGGGGGCTTCGCCCCTCAACCCCGTTTCCTTTTTTAATGACACTTATAGGGGCTGGGAAGCGGAGCTTTTGAAAAATCAGCCGTAGGCTGATAGAAGCGCACCCTATACCCCATTTTCAGAGATGTAATTTTATCAACAGTATGACGGGGGCTTTGCCCCTGTCAGCCTCATATAATCAACCGTATAACGAAAGGAAAGTAAAGATGAAAAAGCATATACTGCGTATTGCGGCGGCGGCGACGGTCTGCGCTATGGCTTGCTCGGCTTCGGGCTGCTACTTTTTCCCCGAAGAAGAAGAGCTGCTTGAACCGCCCGTGCTGAAAGTCGAGGATGTTGTCTATTCGACCTACAAAGCGGTAAAAAAGACTATTATAAACAAGGCGAGCGCTGTCGGCTACTGCGTGTCCGAGCTTCAGCAGGACTGCTCTTTTACCGAGCGTGACGGCACGCTTAAAACGATATATGTAAAAGCCGGCGACACCGTAAAAAAGGGCGACCTTATCGCAGAGTACAACACCGGCGACCTTGAATATGAGCTTCGCACGCAGGAGCTTATAGTTCAGCAGGCTGAGAATACATACAACGCAAGCGGCGCCGAGAACGACCGCCTCCAGCTTGAGATAGAAAAGAACAAGCTGGCGCAGTATCAAAGCGAGCTTGACGGCTCAAAGCTGTACGCACCCTGCGACGGACTTGTAAGCTTTGCCGAAAGGATAGCCCCCGGCTCAAAGGTTCAGTCGTACAAGGTGATAGCTACCATAATAGACCCGACCAAGATATATGTAAAGGCAAGCGTCAACGAGGACCGCAAGTTCAAGGTAGGACAGGAAGTAACAATTACCGTTGACGAAGAAGAGTTCAAGGGTAAGGTTGTTAAGACTCCCATCGAAGCTAAGGAACAGGGCGACGAGGATACCTCGTCTGTCTACGCCGAGTTTACAGGCGATCTGCCGAGCTTCACAAAGGTCGGAACGGTTGCGGATATATCATATATCAAAGAGCAGGCGGAAAACGCAATAGTTATCCCGAAATATCTTGTCAAGACTCTTTCGGGACAGACTTATGTACAGGTCTACAAGGACGGCGTCAAGACAGAAGTCAACATAGAAACCGGAATAAGCAACGCCACCGAGATACAGATTTTGTCCGGTCTTTCAGAGGGCGACGAAGTCGTAGTGAAATAACACGGATAATATATACCAGTCAACTTATCGCCGGAAGGAATAATTACGATGTTTACTCTGTTATGGCGCAAGATGCGCAACACAAAATGGATGGTGCTGTGCCTGTTTATCGGCTTTCTGCTTGCGGCAGGCATGATGAGTACCATACCTATATATATGGACGCCTCCTTACAGCGTATGCTGATTAAGGATATGGAACAATACCAGCTTGACAACGGCAAATTTCCCGGTCTTTACTCCGTGCAGAAGGTAAATCAGATAGGCATGGATATAAACTCCCAGCAGTCGCTTATAGACAAGCTGGTGAGCGACTCGGATTCGAGAATAGGCGCTGTCGGCATTGCAAGCGAAAGCACAAAGACAACGCTTATCGACGACTGCCTTTATATCATCAACGGCGAGAGAAACGGCGCCGAGCTGTCAACAAGACTTAAGCTCATCGGCATGACCGACTGCCTTGACCATATGAAGATAGTAAGGGGCGAGCTTCCCTCAAATACTCCCGTTGACGGCGTATACGAGGGCGTAGCTTCTGAAGACGCACTCAAGACGCTCGCTATCAATATCGGCACTACCTACAAGGTAGTTTCTCTTGCGCCGGGCGTTGAGCCTTACTATGTAAGGATAACCGGCGTATATGAACAGAAAACCGATAACGACAGCTACTGGGCAGAAACGCTCGACAGCTATCTTAATGCGATATTCATAAACTACGATACGGTAAGAAACGACCTTATACCAAACGGCAGATTCAACGCTATCACCGTATCAAGACGCTATTCGCTCGACTATCACACCCTCGATATGAACAGGATAGCCACTGTCACCGCAGAGCTTGAAAAGGACGAGGAGTTCTACAAAGAAGCAGGCTATGAGCATGAGTTCAATGTTGCGGATATTATCGGCAACTATACCGAGCGTGCGGAAAAGCTGACAAGGATACTGTGGATACTGCAGATACCTGCGATGGTTATGCTCGCATTCTATCTGTTCATGGTATCCCAGCTTAATGTAGACCGAGAGAGAAACGAGATAGCGGTATTCAAGAGCAGGGGCGCAAGCTCTCTGCAGATATTCGGTATGTACGCCGCACAGTCGGCGGTGCTCGGACTTGCCACGCTAATAATCGCACCGTTCATAGGACTTGTGCTGTGCCAGTTCTTAGGCGTGTCCAACGGCTTCCTTGAATTTGTCAACCGTACCGGCATTGCCGCTAAGATAACGGGAGTAAGCATACTGTACGCACTTCTTGCTGTGGTAGTATTCTTCCTTACGACAATGATACCGATAATACCTGCGTCAAAGCTCACTATAGTACAGTACAAGCAGAGCCGCACAAAAGTCGTCAAGATGTCGCTGTGGGAAAAATGCGGCGTGGATATCATACTCCTCGCCTGCTCATTCGGCTTCTTATTCTTCTACACAACAAAGCTCACCGACTCAATAGCGGAAGGAACATTTGAAGCGACGGGCGAGCTTGACCCTCTGCTGTTCATATTCTCCACGCTTATGATACTCGGCTTCGGTCTTCTGTTCATAAGAGTGTACCCCTACCTGTTAAGGCTGGTATACTATGTATTACGACCGGTATGGTCGCCCTCGCAGTATATGGCTATTACTACCGTATGCCGTTCGCAAGGCGGAAAGGAACGCTTCCTTATGCTGTTCCTTGTTATGACCTTCTCGTTCGGTCTGTTCTCCGCTAATACAGCAAGAGCGATAAACAACAACATCAGCGACAGGATATATTACGAAAACGGCGCAGATGTGGTGCTGTCGGAATATGCGCTCTCCACTTCGGAAGACGGCGGTACAAGCGAATTTATAGAAACCGATTTTTCACGCTATGAAAAACTCGCAGGCGTTGACATTGCTACAAAGGTGCTTGTCAACGATACCGTAAAGTTAAGAAACGGCAAGAACGGCAACACAAAGCTCACGCTTATGGCTATCGAGCCTGACAAATTCGCACAGACTGCGTGGTTCAGAAACGACCTGTTGCCGATACACTGGTGGAACTACTGCAACGCTCTTGTTGAGAGCCGTTCGGGCGTTATCATCTCAAGCGGTCTTGCTAAGGACGCAGGAGTAAAGCAGGGCGATATAATTACGCTCAAATGGGGCGGAAACGATAACCTTGACACTACGGTAATGGCGATAGTCGACTACTGGCCGGGACTCAATCCCAACACCTGCGACTTTGCCGTTATGAACTATAACTATGTCCGTGCAAGGACAGAGCTTGAACCGTATCAGATATGGCTCAAGATGGCTGACGGCGCAACAAGCGAGGCGCTGTACCAAAGCATTGAGGACTCTATGCTGCCGCTTGAGAGCATAAAGGACAGCTCGCAGATGCTGATAGCCGAAAAGACCGACCCGTCTTTACAGGGTATGAACGGTGCGCTCACTCTCGGCTTTGTCATCATTATGGTAATGACTATCATCGGCTTCCTTATCTACTGGATACTCTCTATAAAGGGCAGAACGCTCCAGTTCGGTATCCTTCGTGCAATGGGCGTATCCTTTAAGGAGATCATAGGCATACTGGGCTATGAACAGCTTTTGGTATCGGGCGTTTCGATAATATTTGCGTTTATAATAGGCGGCATAACGAGCGACCTGTTCGTTCCGCTGTTCCAGTATATGTATGATGTCAACGACCAGATACCTCCGTACAGAGTAGCGGCAATGCAGGCGGACTACATAAAGATGTATGTACTCATCGCACTTATGCTGCTTGGCGGCTTTGCGATACTCGGCGCTATCATACGCAAGATAAACATAAACAAGGCGCTGAAACTCGGCGAAGACTGATAGGAGGATCGTTTTGGAGCTTGCTCTGGCAATAATCAAAAGATCAAGGCTGTTTTTTGCGGCGATAGCCATAGCTGCGGCTGTTGTCGGAATAGCTATGAACAATGATACCGCATATATCGTGTGCATTATAGCGATAGTGCTGACTATAGCCGCCGATGCGACGGTTATGGTGCTTAGCAGAAAGCTCGGCATACAGATAAAGTATCACGAGAATATGTACAAGTTCAAAAAGCGGGACAAGAAATAATATGCAGAAGATAATGGGATATGTCCGCAGAGCCGTACAGGAGTTCGGCCTTATAGAAAAGGGCGACAAAATAGCCGTAGGCATATCGGGCGGCAAGGACAGCCTTGTACTGCTGTCTGCACTTGCAGGTATGAGGAGATTTGAGGCATTCGACTATGATATAGTCGCAGTTACTATCGATCCCGGCTTTAACGGCACGCAGAATAACTACGATGCGGTAGCAAGGCTCTGCGACAGGCTTCAGGTGCCGTTCAGCCTTGTTCATACGCAGATAGGCGAGATAGTATTCGATATAAGAAAAGAGCCTAATCCCTGCTCGCTGTGTGCTAATATGCGGCGTGGTGCGCTTCACGATGCGGCAAAAGCCGCAGGCTGTAACAAGCTTGCGCTGGGGCATCATAACGACGATGTTATAGAAACATTTATGATGAATCTGCTGAAAGAAGGGCGCATAGGCTGTTTTTCGCCGAAAACGCACCTTGACCGCAAGGATATAACGGTCATAAGACCGCTTGTGTTCGCTCCCGAATCGCAGGTGTCAGCCGCCTGCAAAAGAAACGATCTTGAAGTGGTAAAGTCGGTCTGCCCTGCGGATAAGACTACCGTAAGACAGCAGACGAAAGAATTTTTAGCCGATATGGAACGCCGTGACAAAGGCGTAAAGCAAAGGATATTCTCTGCTCTTAGAAAAAGCGGGATCGACGGCTGGGGATACCCCGACAGGCAATAAAACACAAGAGGTGATCTGCTTTGGCTGTAAAAAGTCAGAAGCTGAATATACCCGAGCAGGCTTTGCAGGTGCTCCGTCTGCTTGAGCGTGCCGGTAACAAGGCATACTTTGTCGGACAATGCGTAGCTGAACTGCTTAGAGGCGGCTCGCCGATGGATTATGATATAATCACCGACGCAGACTTTTCCGAGATGCTGTATGTTTTCCGTGAGATGAGGATAGTATCGCAAAACGAGGAGCTTTGCTCGGTCATGGTGTCTTCGCTGGGGCTTGTTATCCAGGTGTCCTGCTATTGCAGTGAGATAAAGGACGGAAAGGCGGTCTACACCGACAACTACCTGTTCGACCTTGCACGCCGTGACTTTTCGGTGAACGCTATAGCCTACCACCCGAGAAAAGGCTTCAGAGACCCCTTTGACGGAATGGAATGTATAAAGGACGGAGTGACAACGCTTAAGGCTATCGGCGAATATCCCGTAGTGCTGTGGCACGAAAACGACCTTGACGGAAATGAGCTTACGCTGAAGCTGAGTCCAAAGTCGAGCATCGTTACCGATCCGATGAACATTCTTACTGCGCTGACGCTGTTCGGCACGGAGAATTACGAGATAGACGGCATAACAGCCGATTCGATAAAAGCAAACGCAAACCTGCTGTGCCTTCTCCCCGAAAGAGAGGTTTACCGTGCGTTTACCAAAATGCTCCTTACAAGGAATATATCAAAGGTGATGATACGCTTCCCCGAAGTATTTGCCGCACTCTCTCCCGAGCTTTTAAAGGCACAGCAGTATAAAGACAGGTATTTTGACGGCACTCTGTGGGAGCATATAGCAAAGAGCGTAGAGTTTGCACCGCCTGCGCCGCAGGTGAGATATGCCGCATTGTTCCACAACTGCGGTATACCCGACTGCAAATGCCGTGACTCGCACGGAAATATATCCTACGGCGGTCACGCAGAGCTTGGCAGAATTACAGCCGGAATTTTTCTTTGCAAATACCGCTCGGAGCAGTCGGTAAAAAGCGATACCGATATGCTGATAGAATATCACGATATAAGCTTTACCGAAGACAGAGTCGCACTTAAGCGGCTGTTCGGCGAGCTTTCATACGAAGAGCTTAAAAAGCTGATAAAACTGAGGATAGCCGACGACATGGCAAAGCCGTCTGTTCACGAGGGACAGGTGGCGATGTACCGACGGATATCCGCCTTGCTCGACGATATAGCCGCATCGGGCGAGTGCTGCAGCAAAGAACAGCTTGCGGTAAAAGAAAAGGACCTTATCGCACGCCGTCTTGTATCAAACAAGGCGCAGGCGGCTGCGGTAATTAATTCACTGTTCGAGGCGGTGCTTGCAGAGCCAAAGCTGAATGTAGCTCCGGTACTGCTTGATATGGTAAGAAAAAGCGTACGGCGCTGAGCCTACGCTGACGGAAGGATTTGATTCAATGAAAAACTGCTGTCTTTGGATAGGAGGAGAAAAGGTATCCGACCTTGCGGGCATCAAGAAGAACTTCTGCATAACGGATGTAAAGGGATACTATCTCGGAGGCAGATTGGCAGACTGGCTGAGAGCTCACGGCGCCGACAGAGAGGCTCAGCTTGTTGAAGCTATAGATAAAAACGGAGATGTTGATACTGCGCTTGAAGATATCTTCAAGGATAAGCCTGCTAAGGATGTGTTCACAGCCTATCAGTTCAACAATGTTACTCCCCCGTTCCTTGCAAGCGGTAACGGCGCAGGACTTTCACCAAACGGCTCATTCGGCGGCTACGGCTCTATGTCGGGTTCATTCGGCTCATTCAGAGCAGCAGGCTCGTTCAAAGCCGGCTCATTCGGGGTTGGCTCATACAGGCACAGCCATGAGTATGAATATGAATACCGGAACGGCTCATACAAAAAGACGAGCTTTACGGCGACTTCTTTCGGATACGGCAGTTTCGGCTTTGGCAGTTTTAA
>JAEDNF010000085.1 GCA_016302655.1 Oscillospiraceae bacterium
AAGCCTGAAGAAATCTTCCGGATGCCACTGCTGTGAACGTGGTCTCCTTTGATCCTCAACATAAAGCTCGAAATGCAGGTCAAGCTCAGTACTGTCACCGAGCTTTTCGCCGAAATCAAACACCATGCTTAAGGGGAATCCGCTTTCTTTCATTCGCTCATACCAGGGCCGTAATTCTTCCGCCGAAGTATTCATAATTTTTCCGCCCCTTTCCCTATACTACAGCTGCACTCATAGTTTCGGTAAAATTTCCATTACAGTATGATTATACCATTTTATTGCCGAGAATGCAAATCAAGGCGGATAATAACAAAAAATCCGTGTACGGATAATACACGGGGATATTATATTGAAAAGCATTCTTTCCTATCCATTACTGTTCGACTTTGCGGTGTTTATGGAGGAAATCAGCCTTCTGCGAATAGAACCACATTCGTGTAAAACATATTTTGCTTTGTCATCGGAGTACATTATATCAGTTTTTCAAAAACAAATCAACGGCTTGCCGTTGCATATCATCAATGCGAAGCATTGTATATCATCAACACAAAGTGTTGTATCTCATCAAGCCGCAGAATAATGCACGCTGGCGCGTGGTGATATACAGCCCCAAAGGGGCTGATGATATGCACCGCACTATGTGCGGCGATGATATACCAAGCCTTGCGGCTTGAATAAAAAAGAACGAACTTTTAGTAAACAAAAGTTCGTTCTTTTTGGTGCGGGGAAAGGGACTTGAACCCTCACGCCAATACTGACACAAGCACCTCAAGCTTGCCTGTCTGCCGATTCCAGCATCCCCGCGAATCAGCATAATCTATTATATCAGAACAAACACGGTTTGTCAAGCGTTTTTTTAATATTTTTTAAATTTATTTTTAAAACGCTGTAAAACCGCATAAAATAAAGGATTACGCTTAAAAGTCAGCACATTTTAAACAGCTTTATCTGTTTCTCATCTTAAGTTCTCTGTCTATAGTGCGCTTTGCGTCTCTCTGCGCTATTGCGTCACGCTTGTCGTGGAGCTTTTTACCTTTGCAAAGCCCCACCTGAACCTTTACCCTGCTGCCCTTGAAATATACGGAGATGGGGATGAGCGTCAGACCGTCCTGCTTTATCTGTCCCAGCAGCTTCATTATCTCCCTTTTGTGCATCAGCAGTTTTCTTGTCCTGAGGGGATCTTTATTGAAAATGTTTCCCTTTTCATAAGGGGAGATGTGCATCTGCTTAATATATGCCTCGCCGCCGTCTATCGATATCCAGCTGTCCTTGAGGTTAAGTCCGCCGTCACGGATAGACTTGACTTCCGTTCCGGTAAGTTCAATACCTGCCTCATAGCTTTCAAGTATAAAATAGTCGTGCCTTGCCTTGCGGTTGTCGGCAATAGTTTTAAGCCCGGTTTTTTCCAAATTATTACCTTCTTTCATAAGCGAGCCTGCTTTTATATTATATAAGGTAAGATTTACCCGATAAATTGTCAGCCATTAGAAAATAGTATGTATATTATTTTACTATATATCTCGCCTTTTTGCAAGAGGCAAGAAAAAAATTCCTGTATTTTGCAACAACAGAATCTAAAACTTGCGTAAATATGCGGTTAATATGTGAAGTTTTGCGCTTTTTTGAGCTTTTTAAACTTTTTTATGAAAATTTTTAAAAAACTATTGCAAATTTTGCGTATATGTGATATACTTTTCTTGCATTAAAAAACACTTACGGCAAAAGCCGCACCGATTTATCGCATTATCCGATGAAAAAACGCTTTCAGCTTAATCTTACAGCAAGAACAACGGTTTTCATCCGCAGATATGCGGTATGCGAGCACAAGCCGAAATAACAGGAGGATTTAACAATGGCGTTAAAAAATCAGTACCTTATCGACCTTCTCGAAACGGTAAAGAAGAGAAATGCAGGCGAACCTGAGTTCATTCAGGCAGTTACAGAGGTTTTCGAAAGCCTCCAGCCCGTAGTAGAAAAAAGACAGGATCTTGTTGACGCAGGCGTATTCGAAAGAATCGTAGAGCCCGAAAGACAGATCATGTTCCGTGTACCCTGGGTTGACGACAACGGCAAGACACAGGTAAACAGAGGCTTCAGAATTCAGTTCAACTCTGCTATAGGTCCTTACAAGGGCGGTATCAGACTTCACCCCTCCGTATATCTCGGTATCATCAAGTTCCTCGGTTTTGAGCAGATCTTCAAGAACAGCCTTACAACACTTCCCATGGGCGGTGGCAAGGGCGGCTCCGACTTTGATCCCAAGGGCAAGAGCGACGGAGAGATCATGCGCTTCTGCCAGAGCTTTATGACAGAGCTTTACAGACACATCGGTCCCGACTGTGATGTTCCCGCAGGCGACATCGGTACAGGCGGACGCGAGATAGGATATATGTTCGGTCAGTACAAGAGACTGAGAAACGAGTTCACAGGCGTTCTTACAGGTAAGGGACTTACCTTCGGCGGCTCTCTTGCAAGAACAGAGGCTACAGGCTACGGTCTTTGCTACTTCACAAACGAAATGCTCCAGGCTAACGGCAAGAGCTTTGAAGGCAAGACAGTTGTTATCTCCGGCTCCGGTAACGTTGCTATTTACGCTACACAGAAGGCTACACAGTACGGTGCTAAGGTAGTTGCTCTCTCAGACTCCAACGGTTACATCCACGATCCCGACGGTATCGAGCTTGATGTTGTTAAGCAGATCAAGGAAGTTGAGAGAAAGCGTATCAAGGAATATCTTAACAGAACATCACACAAGAATGTAACATATACAGAAGGCTGCTCAGGCATCTGGACTATCCCCTGCGATATCGCTCTTCCCTGCGCTACTCAGAACGAAATCAACGGCGAGTCTGCTCAGGCTCTCGTAAACAACGGCTGCTTCGCAGTTGCAGAAGGTGCTAATATGCCTTCAACTCCCGAGGCTATCGAAGTATACCTTGCAAACGGCATACTTTACGGTCCCGCAAAGGCTGCAAACGCAGGCGGCGTTGCTACATCAGGCCTTGAAATGAGCCAGAACTCAATGCGTTACAGCTGGACATTTGAAGAAGTTGACGCTAAGCTCCACGACATCATGAAGGAGATCTTCAAGCAGTGCGATACAGCTGCTAAGGAATACGGCTTAGAAGGCAACTATATGGCCGGTGCTAACATTGCAGGCTTCTTAAAGGTAGCTGAAGCAATGAAGGCTCAGGGTTGTGTATAAGCATTTTAAAACTGCTCCTTAGAAGGAGGGCTTTAAATGAAAAATACTTCACTTTCTCACGGAAAGAAGAGCACGGTTGACACAAAGGACTCGCTTGTAAAGAACAACGGAAATTTCAAGCGTTCCGACGATCTGTCGAAAACAGGGCTTGAGTTTCACAAGCCGTTTGCTCACAACACATCCGAGAAGAACAAATAATTACTGCCGCATAGTCTTAACGGGCTATGCGGTTTTTTTGTGAATAAACACAATTTTCTGCGCTGATTATTCGACTTTTTTCTGCCCCGTAAGTGCCCGATTGAAATTGACATACGCTTTTATATATAGTATAATTATATACTGATAGGGTTTTGCCTGTTTGAAGGACAGCCTTATTAAAAAAACTAATCAAAGAACAAAGAAAGGACGATACTGTTGATATTCGCCGATTTATTTTTCCTTTATGTATTTATGGCGTTATGCTTCATTGCATATTTCATCTGCCGTAAAACAGTATATCGCAACTGGGTGCTTATCATATTCTCTATGATATTCTATGCCTGGGGAGAGCCGGTATGGGTGTTCCTGCTTGTAGGCAGTGTAACGCTGAATTACTTTGCAGGTATACTGATAGATAAATACCGTGACACCAAAAAATCCACAATGTTCACAGCGGCGGCGCTGATAATAGATATAGGCGTACTTGTCGTATTCAAGTATTCCGGCTTCTTAGTCGAAAACTTCAATGCAATAAGCCCCATTGACCTGCCTGTACCGAATGTCGAAATGCCGATAGGCATAAGCTTCTTCACATTCCAGATAATCTCCTATATTCTTGACTGCTACTGGGGAAAGATAAAGGTACAGAAAAGCTGGTACAAGCTGCTCATGTACATTTCTATGTTCCCTCAGCTTGTAGCAGGTCCTATCGTTCGCTACAGCGTTATAGAAGGTGAAATAGACAACAGAGTCATTACTTCCGCAGATATAAGCGAGGGTATCACACGCATTTGCATGGGACTCGGAAAGAAAGTCATACTCGCAAACAACCTCAGTATTATTGTTGACACTTTCTTTAAAGACGGCGACCTTGCTTCGCTGTCGGTAATGGGAACATGGTACACGGTCATAGTCTACGCTATGCAGGTATACTTTGACTTCTCTGGTTATTCCGATATAGCTATAGGACTCGGACGGATATTCGGCTTCCACTTTGATGAGAACTTCAGATATCCGTTTATCAGCAAGAATATCACGGAGTTCTGGCAAAGATGGCACATTTCGCTCGGTACATTCTTCCGTGACTATCTGCTGTATGTTCCGATTTTCGGCAAAAGAAGAAAGTACCTCAACCTCTTCCTTGTATGGTTCTGCACGGGCTTCTGGCACGGAGCAAACTGGAACTATATCATCTGGGGCTTGTACTTCGGAATGTTTATCCTTATTGAACGCACTATCGGCAACAAGCGAATGAGAAAGATGCCGACAGCGCTTGCACATATCTATAACACTATCGTTGTGGTTATCGGCTTCGGAATATTCTACTTTACCGATCTCGGAAAGCTGGGTACATTCCTCGGAAACCTCATCGGCTTAAACGGAAATGCGATGTTCGATATGATTTCCGCTAAGAATATGATGGCAAACGCTTGGCTTGTAATCGTATGTATCATACTTTGTATGCCTGTTGTTCCGGCTCTCAAGAAAAAGCTCGAGAGTATGGATTTGTACCTCCTGTCGACCACCGGACAGACAATACTCAATGTAGCGTCATTTGCGCTGAGCAGTATATTGCTTGTAAACGCCACCAACAACCCGTTTATTTACTGGCAGTTCTGAGAAAGGAGGAGTAACAATGGCAGATAACATAAATGATAAAGAGCTTGAAGAGCTTAACGAGATATACCGTCAGAAGATGGAAGCGCTCAAAAGCTCATCAAAGCACGAACATGAACCTAAAAGCAAAAAATCAAAGCCTTCAAAGACCGTTGTAAAAGCTGATAAGACGGTTGTAAAATCAGCCGAAAAGAAAAGTGTGAAGCCCGACAGCAAAAGCGACAGCGTTAATGTAGACGACCGAAAAAAGAAGCTGGCAATCAGAATAAATATCGGAGTATGCACGGCATTTTTCGCAATTACGGCAATTTGTCTTATCGTACTCCCCCGTCCTACCGTATCCGAAACCGAGAAGAGAAATCTTGCCACCTTCCCCGACTTCACATGGAAGGCATACTGGAGCGGTGACTATGCAGAAGATATCAGCTACTACTTCAACGATACCGTTCCTTTCAGAGATACCTTCAAGTCTATCGGTGCAACATTTCGTTCACTCTTCGGCTTCTCAATTGACGGAGCGGAGCTGAACGGCACGATTTCACAGGTAAACAGCGGTAATTCTCAGACAGAGGTAACTACTCAGTCCACAAAGCCTATTCAGATAGTGATTCCGCAGACGACGGAAAGTTCGGGCAGTACGCCTTCGCAGATAGATGACAACAGCTCGCAAAGCGGCAGTTCGGACGAAACCTCGTCTGACAGCAAACCGTCACCCGATGATAATATATATACCGCACCGTCCGATCCGGGCGCTGTTATTGTAGCGCAAAGCGGAACACAGACAGCGTATGTCGGCAGCGACGGCAATGTTTACGGTACAGTACTGTACAACGGAAACCGCAATAACGCAGAGGATTATGCTTACAGCGTAAACACAATAAAAGAAAACCTGCCCGATACCAATGTGTACAGTATGCTTGCCCTGACGCAAAGCACATTCATCACTCCGTCAGAGCTGTATATCACGGATTATACAGAGCTCAGCGACTCGGTATTCGTGTCGAATATGCTTAGCAAGGATATAAAAGTTATAGATACGCTTGAAGCGCTTTTACCGCATAAGGACGAGGATATATTCTTCTTAAGGGATTGTCACTGGCAGCAGCTCGGCGCATATTATGCGGCTGAGAGCTTTGCAAAAGCCGCAGGGGTTAAATTTGCCGATCTTAAAGAATATGACGAATACGGCGAGTATTGCTTAGGCTCGGTATACTCTGCAACACAGTATGACGGTCTTAGCGAAGCGTACGAAATGTTCAACTTCTATGTTCCGAAAAACGAGTATACTACCGAGTATTATAATTCAAATTATGAATATCAGTTCGATTATCCGCTGATGCCTACATCCGACTATAACGGCAACTCGTTCTACAGCTTATTTATGGTTGCAGACAGCTACATAAAGCATATCTCGACCGATGCAGGCAACGGCAGAGTGCTTGTAGTGCTGAAGGACGATTATCCCAGCGCAATGATACCGTGCCTTACCTCTTCATTCGAGGAGATATATGTTATCGATGTGCGCTACTGCGACTTCAATGTTATTGATTTTTGCAAGGAGCACGGCGCTACCGATGTTCTGATAGGTATGACTACCGAGAGTGCGCTCGGCGAAATAGGCGACACGCTTTCTTATCTTGTCAATTTGCAATAAAAGCAGACGGAGCAATACGGTTTTTGCCGTATTGCTCCGAATTTTATACAGAAGAAAAGGCTCCGACATTAGTGTGTTTCCAATAAAGCAGTTTTCGCCCCGCCGAGCAAATCATCTGTTGCAAAGATGAAGTGTCGGCGAGGCGGAATTGCCAAAGGCGGCACGCTTTAGTGTGTTTCCAATAAAGCAACTTTCGCCCCGCCGAGCATATCATCTGTTGCAAAGAGGAAGTGTC
>JAEDNF010000086.1 GCA_016302655.1 Oscillospiraceae bacterium
TATCGGATAATTCTATTGCTGTAGGTCTTGATGCGGCTGATGTATGGGCAAATTCATCGAAGAATGAAGCAGGCAGTGATACCGATGCTTCATATTCTGCATATTATAACGGATACGCCGATACAAAAGCATTTATCGAAAAGGGTTTTGCTGATTTTATTAACGTTGATGCACCTGGCTCGCTTGACGATGAGTCTCTCGGTTTTGAAAGCGTCTGCTCCTGGTGGAGTTCTGTAGCAAAAGAATCCGATGTTCCATTCTATGTTGTTCATCATAACGAAAAAATAGGAACAGAAGAGACGGGATGGGGAGTCGAGGATCAACTTTTAAAACAGCTTGCTACGGCGGATGAACTTGATAATTACTGCGGAAGCGTGTTCTTCTCGGCACAGTCTCTTGAAGAAGACCCTTTAGGCACTACTCAAACGCTACAAAAGTATTTTGATGAACAGATTAATGTTTCGAGCTTGTTTGAAGACCTTGAAATGACTTCTCCTTATTATACCAATTATTCAACGGATGATACTTCGGTAGCCTTTATGGGTACTTTTGATGAAAACTTTGATGTTTATTTTGACGGTGAAAAGCTGTCGCTTAACGACGCTGGAAATTTCTATTTTGAGAAACAGCTTGAAGTCGGTATGAACACCTTTGTAATAACTCATAAAGGTAAGACGATTTATTACAACATTGAGAGAACAATAAATGTGCTGAAATCGATCGGCAGTTCTATTGTCCAGGGAAAATCGCTCAGTGTTGACGGCGGTTCTTCTGTTTCAATTCTTGCTATTGCTTATAAAGGTTCTTATGTTACTGCTTCGCTTAACGGCGCTACTATTGAGTTAAAGGAGAACGCAAAATCCGATTTTGTCGATATTAACTCTTCGTATGCCGCTTTTACCGGTAAAATTAAAGTTCCTGAAGGAATTGTCGATGAAGAACAGTATCTTGGCAATATTGAGGTATCGGCTTCGTATGCAGGTTATTCAAGAACTTATATCGGTGCCGATGTAACGGTAAATGCTGTTAAGCTTCCGGATAAAAATATTGAAATCATCGATGAAATACCAACCGACCAGAGTTCTTTCGGTTCGGGCGAGGTAGTAGGCAGTCTTACTGCCGCTGTCGGTGAAGATACCGAAGTTACTTATGTAAAACTCAATAAGAATTTTGCTTATATTTATGATGGAACCAATACCGATTCTGTAAATCCTCCCAATGTCGGTCAGCTTCCCGAAGGAACACTTGATTATTATAAAAGCAGTTGGGATGAGTATTATGTCACAACTTCGGGTAAGCGTTTTCTTACAGAAGACGCAGAGCTTGTTAGCGGCGTAGGAATGGGTGATAATCCGCTTGTTGTCTCGGCTATAGGAAATATGGGCGGCGATTCTTACATAAAAATGTCTGTTGAAGACAGAGCTTCGTTTACAGTAACTCCTATAGGAAATGAGTATTATTCGGGTTATGACGGCGATTTTTATCTTGATAGTTTTACCGCAAAATATGTATATATAACTTTTGATAATATTACTTCTGTAACGACTCTGCCGGATTTTGACAATTGTTCTGTCTTCAGTTCGGGAGAATGGCAGCAGGTTGAAGTAAACGGTGTTATGAAGTTCAGACTGGTACTTACTCTTCGCCAGCCAGGAGTATATGCCGGAAACAGTGCTACTTATGATGAAGAAGGCAATCTCGTCTTTAAATTTGAGATCCTTACCAATGATATAAAGAATCTTACTATTGTTATCGATCCCGGTCACGGTGTAACCGAGTACGGTTATGACGATCCCGGTGCAATAGGTCATATTGAAGAGGCAGGGGCTAATCTCGCTGTTGCTAAAAAGCTTGAAAGCAAGCTTAAAGAGCTCGGCGTAAATGTAATCCGTCTAAATACCGAGAGCCAGTTCTATGACACAATGCGAAGGCCTTATTACGCCCGTGATTACGGATGTGATTTGTATATAGCGATACATTCAAATAAGGCTGGATCGGAGAGTCCGAGAGGAACCGAGTGCTACTATTATACTTCATATTCACAGCCGCTTGCAGAAGCGCTGACAAATCATGTTTCTTTATATTTTACCAATAATGTATATTATGATGGAGCAGATTGCAACAGAGGTGCACAGTACAGTTATATGTGGACTACAAAACAGCAGGATTTCCCGTCAGTGCTTATCGAGATGGGATTTGTCAGCAACTACGAAGACGCTATGGCACTTGCCGATGATTCGCATCAGGACGGAATTGCTCAGGCAATACTGGACGGCATAAAGGAGTATATTTCAAGAAGCAGTATTTCTTCATACTGATTTATAATATAAGCGTGAAAAGCCCCGATTTTTAATCAAATCGGGGCTTCAAGTTTTGGATCTTTATTTGTTATGCAATAAATTTCGATTGTTGTTATTGGTTCTCATTTACGGATGACTATAATATAATATCCGAAGAGGTGAGGACATGATATCAGTAGGTAAATTGAATCTTAAATTTAATTTCAGTTTCTTCGCTGTTATTGCTTTTCTGTTTATTGCCGATACAAGCGGAATGGCGGTTTTGTCGCTTACTGCCTGTATTTTGCACGAAGGCGGACATCTGCTTGCTATGGCTTTATGCGGTGTATATCCTGATAAGATAACATTTTACGGCGGAGGAATAGCTATCGACAAACTCGGTATGGAACAGATTTCCGATGGCCGCAGGATTTTTATTCTGTCTGCCGGGTGTACGGTAAATTTTCTTATATCATCTGTATGTCTTTTTACTCCTGAAAATGAGATGATACAGGTGTTTTCAGCCGTTAATTTGCTAATAGGGATATTTAATGCGCTCCCCATTGGATATTTTGACGGTGCACGCATACTTGAAATTTTGCTTGTTCGCATTATGAGACCGTCGGCGGCTAATATCGTAAAGAAGATTATAGGCGTACTTTGTTCGACCTTAATTATCGCAGGAATAGTGTATTATTGTGTTTTCAGCGGAAAAACCGTAAGCATCTCTCTTGCCTTTGCTATGCTGTATCTTATAATTGCACAGTTTGTCGGATAGGGCTTGAAATATAGCTCGGGATGTAGTAAAATATACAGTATTACTAATAACCGAAACGGAACGATTTAAAATGCTGAAAGATAAACTTGATAAAATCCTGCTGAAAGTTCAGAAACCTTCCCGTTATATTGGCGGAGAAGTCAATTCTGTTGTTAAGGATAAAAGCAAAGTAGACATACGCTATGCATTCTGCTTTCCCGATACATACGACATCGGTATGTCTCATCTGGGAATGAAGATACTGTATTCGCTTAAAAACAGTATACCGAATTATTGGTGTGAGCGTGTATTTATGCCTCTTCCCGATATGGAAGAGCAGATGAGGAAGAACGGTATTCTTCTCTACGGTCTTGAAAGTCTTGAACCTATAAAAGACTTTGAATTTATAGGTTTTACTTTACAGTATGAGCTTTGCTATACTAATGTGCTCGCTATGCTTGACCTTGCAGGACTGCCTGTATATTCAAAGGACAGAAAGGATTTGTTCCCCATAGTCATGGGCGGCGGTCCGTGCGTATGCAATGCAGAACCGATAGCCGATTTCTTCGATCTTTTCGTGCTCGGAGAGGGTGAAGAAGTAAATCTTGAGCTTATGCGACTTGCAGAGCAGTTCAAAAAGAACGGAGGTACAAAGCAGGAGTTTTTGCGACAGGCCGCTCAGATAGAGGGTATATATGTGCCTTCGCTGTATGATATCGGTTATAACGAAGATGGAACTATAAAGGCTATAACCGCAAAAGACGGTGCGCCGTCAAGAGTAAAAAAACGCATTATAGAAGACTTTGATAAAGTCTTTACACCTGACAGCTTTGTTGTACCTTTTACTCAGATAGTACATGACAGATCGGTTGTAGAGGTACTCAGAGGCTGTATAAGAGGCTGTCGCTTCTGTCAGGCAGGTTTTATATACCGCCCGTTCAGAGAGAAATCAAAAGAAACTATAGTTAAGCAGGTAAAAAGCCTTACAGAGACTACAGGTTATGACGAGGTATCGTTGTCATCTCTTTCAACAAGCGATTACAGTGATATTGAGGGATTGCTCTCGGATATAACGGAGTATACCGATGAAAAGGGAGTAAACCTTTCTCTCCCGTCATTGCGTATCGATAAATTCAGCGACGAAGTAGTAAATAAGATAAAAAGTGTCAGAAGAAGCGGACTTACATTTGCTCCTGAGGCAGGCTCACAGCGGCTGAGAGATGTTATCAATAAGAATATTACCGAAGAAGCAATATTCAAAAGCTGCAGAATTGCTTTTGAAGGTGGGTACAGCTCGGTCAAGCTGTATTTTATGCTCGGACTTCCTACGGAAACAATGGAAGATATAGCCGCTATAAAGGAACTTGCAGATAAGATAATCGATTTGTATTACAACACTCCCGGCAGGAGCAAAAAAGCAATAAGCATATCTATTTCGCTCTCTACATTTATTCCGAAGCCTTTTACTCCGTTTGAATATGAACCTCAGGCAACAAAAGAGCAGATTGACGAGCGTCAGAAGTATCTGCTTGATATCATCGGCTCTAAGGGCAGACGCCGCATAGATGTCAGCTGGAGCCATTATGATACTACTATTCTTGAAGCTGTGCTTGCAAGAGGCGACAGAAGACTATCGGCGGTAATTTATGAGGCGTGGAAAAACGGCTGTAAGCTGGATGGCTGGAATGAATACTTCAAGCCTGATGTATGGAATAAAGCATTTGAAACAGTCGGTCTGGATAAAGCGTTCTATGCAAACCGTAAGCGTGAATATGACGAGACAGCACCGTGGGAACATATGGACATGCTGTTTGACAGAAAATTCCTTGTCAGAGAGAATATCAGAGCTCATGAGGGGAAAACGACCGACAACTGTCGTGATAAATGCGCCGGATGCGGTATCAACAAATGCTTAGGAAAGGCTTGCTTTAAATATGAATGAGAATAACATCGCAGTTCGTCTGTTTTTTTCAAAAACCGGCAGAGCAAAATATATTTCCGCACTTGATCTTATCACCTGCTTTCAGCGTGCAATAAGGCGTACCGATATCCCGGTATGGCACACACAGGGCTTCAATCCGCACACATATGTAAATGTAAATCTTCCGCTTTCACTCGGAAGCGAAGGAACTAACGAGTCAATGGATATAAAGCTTACAGAGCAGATGAGTTTTGAGATTATTTGCGAAAAGCTGAACGCCGTACTTCCTCCCGATATAAGAATTATAAAAGCGGCTTTTCCTGTTCGCAAACATACCGAGATAGAAAAGTCTGTATATTCCGTTAATATATCGTGTGATTTTGAAAAACTCGAGAGTTTTATGGAAAGTGAATCTATTGAGGTTGAAAAGAAAACCAAGAAAGGTATAACAACGCTTGATATAAAGCCTTTTACAGAGATAACAGACTATGAAGAAGGCAGATTTACGCTGATTATGCCGTCGGGCTGTGATTTTACTCTGAATCCGTCTCTCTTCTTTGACGCTTTTGAAAATTACAGCGGTGAAGAGATACAGCAGTTGTCAATTGTCAGGACAGGAATACTGTGCAAAGACGGTTCGCAGTTTGAATAAATAGGTTTATTGCTTAGTTTTGTATCGAAAGCAGTAATTTTACCGAAAAAATTCACAAAAAACTATTGCAAATTTCGTATAAAGGTGCTATAATATTAAAGCATTTGAAATCCGCTGAGGGTATAATTATGCCTTTTGGCATATACTGTCAGCGTGTTTAATGCCATTAGTGCCACAGGCACAAAGACATTAAAACGGATAGTCCGCTGTGTTTAACGACAGATGCTGTCGTTTCCGCATTTAGTTTTGCGGAGGATAAGCCGACACAAGAATATCCGAAAACCAGGAGGAAAAAAATGGACGCATTAAAACTCATTGCACAGGACAGCCTTAAGGCAGATGCACCTCAGTTCAATGTTGGTGACACTGTTAAGGTTCACGTACGCATCGCTGAAGGCGACAAGTTCCGTATTCAGATTTTTGAAGGTACGGTTATCGCTAAGAAGCACGGCGGCGTAAGCGAGACTTTCACGGTAAGAAGAGTAGCTCACGGCTGCGGTATCGAGAGAGTATTCCCTCTTCACTCACCTACAGTAGAAAAGGTTGAAGTTGTAAGAGAAGGTAAGGTTCGCAGAGCTAAGCTCTACTATCTGCGTGACAGAGTAGGTAAGGCAGCTAAGGTTAAATCCAAGATATAAGACCTTACATCATTTCCTCATCGAATTTTCAAGGCAGCGGCTTGATGCCGCTGCGTAAATTCGATATTTTGTTTTGAAGGGACGCACTATGGAAGAAAAAATCGTTAATACCACAAGTGATAATAAAAGCGAAGAGCCCGCAAAAAACGGTTTTTTTGCCGAGTTATTTGACTGGTTATGCAGCATTTTTTCAGCCATTCTGTGCTTTGTAATAATTTTTGCACTGTTTGCCCGTGTTATCACTGTTGACGGTGAATCAATGGTGCCTACGCTCCAGGATCAGCAGAGACTGATTGTATCCGATTTATTCTATACTCCTCAGTACGGGGATATAGTTATCCTTTATGCCGATAAGCTGTACAATTACTCAAACTCTACAGCCGGCAAACCTATCGTCAAGAGAGTCATCGGACTTCCCGGCGACAAAATCAAAATTGATTTTGCAAAAGGAATAGTATACAGAAACGGCGAAGCGCTTGATGAGCCGTATACTAACACTTTGACTAACTTACCCGAGAACTTCCCTAATAATCAAGAAGTTACTATTGAAGAGGGCAAAGTATTCGTTCTGGGCGATAACAGAAACGCTTCAAAGGACAGCCGAAGCAACGAGATAGGTCAGGTCGATATGCGTTATAT
>JAEDNF010000087.1 GCA_016302655.1 Oscillospiraceae bacterium
AATGCGAAGCATTGTATATCATCAACACAAAGTGTTGTATCTCATCAAGCCGCAGGAGTATGCACCTTCGGTGATGATATACGCCTACGGCGATGATATACAGCCCCAAAGGGGCTGATGATATGCACCGCACTTCGTGCGGTGATGATATACCAAGCCTGCGGCTTGGATAATAAGGCATCCTTGCCTTACCCGCTTGTGCGGGTTCTCCCACCCACACAGCACACAAAAAGATATCTGAGTAAAATTGTAATGTGGACTTGAACCAACAAGAAAACACAGCAATGATATATCGCTGACGCGATATGATATACGGCTATGCCGCATGATATACTTGCTTTGCAAGTATGATATAATATCCGTTCCCTTCATATGCCGCAGGCATATATCATCCACCGAAGGCGGATATCATATCGAAGATATATCACCCGTTCCGATAGGAACGGATATCATTGAAAAAGCACACTTTTGTCTAACGGACAAAAGTGTGCTTTTTCTTGGTGCCGGTGGCGGGGGTCGAACCCGCACGGTATTGCTACCAACGGATTTTGAGTCCGTCACGTCTGCCAATTCCATCACACCGGCGTATATATCTGCAAAACCGCACTAAAACAGCGTTTATATCGATTTCACAGTTTGATAATTATATCATAGAGGAAAAATATTGTCAATAGATTTTCACGGTTTTCCAAAATAGTTTAGTATTTTTTTATAAAAAGCCCTTGACAATTTGTTGAAAATGCCGTAAAATTAATATCGAGTAAATATCTATTATAACTCGGGATATCTGTTTGTTTAAAACGGCAAAAAACGGGAGGACAGACGGTATCCGCTAATTTTACATATATACAATTAAATGTTGAAATGTAAAATCCGCCGTGTAAGCTTAGGCATACGACGGTTTGCACGGTAAATTCAAAAAAGGAGGAACGCTCACCCATGGAAGTGTGGCTTGCAGTTACACTCTGTGCGGCGTCATTCGTAGTCGGAGCTGCGATATTCGGTTTTGTAATGTACAAAATGGGTATCGAGCATAGAAAGAAAACGGCAGAAGCGCAGATAGAATCTGCCGAAAAAGAAGCAGCAAGGATATTATCCGAAGCAAACGATAAAGCTCAGGCAACAAAGAAAACCGCACTGGTAGAAGCAAAAGATGAAATTTTCAAGCTCAAAGAGAGCAACGAAAAAGAGATCCAGAAACTGAAAAACGAAACCGAACGCGAACTGAAAGAACGCAGAGCGGAGATCACCCGCTCGGAAAGAAGACTGCAGCAGAAGGAGGAAAACCTCGACAAGAAGAACGACAAGATCGAAAGACTTGAAGAACAGCTGCAGAACAAGAACAAGAAGGCTGAAGAAAAGCTGGCAGAGGCAGAAGCTATCAAGAAAAGCCAGATGGATATTCTCGAAAAGATATCCGGCTTTACTCTCGACCAGGCAAAAGAACACCTGCTCAGTATGCTTGACAGCGAGCTGTCACACGAGAAGGCACTCAAGATCTCGTCCTACGAACAGCGTCTTAAGGACGAATGTGACGAGAAGGCAAGACAGTATATTTCGCTTGCTATCTCAAGACTTGCGGCGGATACGGTATCCGAGGTTGCAGTATCGGTAGTTCCGCTGCCCAATGATGAAATGAAGGGCAGAATAATAGGCCGTGAGGGCCGTAATATCCGTGCTCTTGAACAGCTCACGGGCGTTGACCTTATAATCGACGATACACCCGAGGCTATCACGCTTTCCTGCCACGATCATGTAAGGCGTGAAATTGCAAGAATTGCACTTGAAAAGCTGATACAGGACGGCCGTATACATCCTACGAGAATCGAGGAAACGGTCGAAAAGGCAAGAAGAGAAGTCGAGCTCAAGATAAAGCAGGAGGGCGAGCGTGCCGTTATGGAGACGAATGTCAACGGCCTGCACCACGAGCTTGTAAGGCTTATCGGACGCCTTTACTATCGTACATCTTACCGTCAGAATGTGCTTAACCACTCTATCGAGGTTGCACACCTTGCAGGAATAATGGCAAGCGAGCTCGGCGTTGACGCTACCCTCGCAAGAAGAGCCGGACTTCTGCACGATATAGGCAAGGCACTCAACCATGAGATCGAAGGCTCTCATGTACAGATAGGCGTAGATGTCTGCCGCAAGTATAAGGAAAGCCCCGAGGTTATCCACGCTATTGAGGCACATCACGGTGATGTTGAGATACACTCGGTAATAGCGGCTCTTGTACAGGCAGCCGACGCAATAAGCGCTGCTCGTCCTGCGGCAAGAAGCGAAAACTACGAGAACTATATCAAGCGTTTACAGAAGCTTGAGGAGATATGCAGTTCTTACAACGGCGTTGAAAAATCATTTGCTATCCAGGCAGGCCGTGAAGTAAGAATTATGATAAAGCCCGAGCAGGTCAACGATGATAAGATGGTAGTTCTCGCAAGAGAGATTTCACAGCGTATTGAGAACGAGATGGAATATCCCGGTCAGATAAAGGTACACCTGATAAGAGAAAGCAGAGCCATCGATTACGCAAAATAAGTCAAATGAACATAACGAAGGGCTGTTGCATGAAACACATTTGTGCAACGGCTCTTTTTGACTATGAGGTGTTTATATGAAAAAGAGATTGACAGCGCTTATTACAGCAGTTGCACTTATATTCACAGGCTGTGCCGGAGAAGGCGCAGACAGCTCATCCGGCGCTTCTTCCGTACCGGAAACGAGCGTAACAAGCACGCTAAACAGTTCATCACAGCCCGAAAGCAGTGCGCCCGAAACCGTAAACAGTTCGACCGAAAGCAGTGCGCCCGAAACCGTAAACAGTTCGACCGAGAGCAGCGCTCCTCAAACCGAAGGCAGCACAACAACTGAGGAAAGCAGTATGCCTGAAACCGAAGCTACCAAGCCTTCTACAACTACTGCTACAACGACCGCAACTTCAACGACAAAGGTAACTACAACGACAAAGGCAACTACAACGACAAAGGCAACTACGACAACAAAAGTAACGACAACAACAAAAGCTACAACAACAAAGCCCAAGCCAAGCCCCGCACCTTCGGACGACAGCTGGAAATATGAGATAATCACAGCTACGGAAATGGCTCAGAAGATGGGACTCGGTTTAAACCTCGGCAACACAATGGAGGCGTATGAGGCTAAAAACTGTGAGAAGATAACTTTTGAGTGGATACCCATTGTCGGAAGCAACCAGCCTACCGATTATGAGCAGTGCTGGGGCGCGAACATCACTACTCAGAAGATAATAGACGGAATGAAGTCGGAAGGCTTCAATACAGTCCGTATCCCTGTATTCTGGGGCAATATGATGAAGAATGACGGTACATACACCATCAACAAGGAATATCTTGCAAGAGTAAAGGAAATAGTAGACTACTGCGAGAAGGCAGGAGTATATTCCGTCATAAACATACATCACTTTGATGAATTTATAATAAGAAGAAATAACCTTGAGGACTGCGAAAAGATATTCACAAATCTCTGGACTCAGATTGCGGAGTATTTTGCGGATTATCCGTATACCGTCGTATTTGAGGGATTCAATGAGTATCTCGGCGGAAGCCAGTTTGACAAAAGCGGAAATCTGAAGGATCAGACCGACGCAAACGCCTATAAGATGACAAATACGCTGAATCAGGCTTTTGTAGATGCGGTAAGAAACACAGGAGGCTATAACGCTCAGCGTGTGCTTATCGTGTCGGGATACTGGACAAACATCGACAAGACGACATCTTCAAAGTTTGTGATGCCTGAAGATATGGTAAATGATCGCCTTATGGTATCGGTTCATTATGTAGATAACGCTATGTACTGGTCGAATAAGATAGGCAGTGACGAGTGGCTGAAGTACATCGACAATCAGTGCGACAAGCTTAAGGAAGCGTTCCTTGACGAAGGTATTCCGGTATTTATGGGAGAAACGACAGCAAATTATCCCAAGAACAATATGGTGAAGAATTCAAAGTACACTTCTTCCGAGTGCCTGTCGATCGTTCTTGAAAAGCTGACCGATCTCGGTATTGTTCCGGTTATATGGGATACATGGGATAAACGGAATACGCAGAACAGCTCGAGCTTCTATAACAGAAACACTTATAAGATAGCGGATTCAGCCAACAGAGCCGTTATAAGAAAGTTCGCCGATATACTGAGTAAAAAAGCGCAGTAACAGCTAAAATCCTTGTCGGGCGCACGCTTGACAAGGATAAATCGGTGTATTATAATATTGAAAGAAATCGAATCTCGCCGCAGAACAGGCGTATGAAAGGACAACTTGCAAAATGGAAGAGAAAAAATATGATTTTGCCGCAATAGAGAGCAAGTGGCAGAAATATTGGGAAGAGCATCAGACATTCAAGGCTGAGAACGGAAGCAAGAAGCCGAAATTCTACGCTCTTGTAGAGTTCCCTTATCCGTCGGGTGCAGGTATGCACGTCGGACACATCAAGGCATACTCGGGCCTTGAAGTCGTAAGCCGCAAGAGAAGGCTCCAGGGCTACAATGTACTGTTCCCTATAGGCTTTGACGCATACGGCCTGCCCACAGAGAATACGGCAATCAAGACAGGCGTACATCCCAGAAAGGTAACCGACAACAATATTATAAAGTTTACTAATCAGTTAAAGCGTGTCGGCTTCTCGTTTGACTGGTCGAGAGTAATAGATACCACAGAAGAAAAGTATTATAAGTGGACTCAGTGGATATTCTTAAAGATGTTCGAGCATGGTCTTGTATTCAGGGATAAGACTCTTGTAAACTACTGCCCGAGCTGTAAGGTCGTACTTTCAAACGAGGACTCACAGGGCGGTCACTGCGACATCTGCCACAGCGAGATAGTACAGAAGACAAAAGAAGTCTGGTATCTCCGTATCACAGAATACGCAGATAAACTGCTCCAGGGACTTGAAGAGGTAGATTATCTGCCTAATGTCAAGCTCCAGCAGCAGAACTGGATAGGCAAGTCAACAGGCGCTTTTGTAAACTTTACGATAAAAGAGAACGGCGAAAAACTGCGTATATACACTACCCGTCCCGATACGCTCTACGGCGTTACCTTTATGGTAATCGCTCCCGAGCATCCCATAATCCAGAAGTACAGAGATTCTATAAAGAATATAGCCGACCTTGACGCATACAAGGCTGAATGTGCAAAGAAGAGCGAGTTCGAGAGAACACAGCTTGTCAAGGACAAGACCGGCGTTAAGATAGACGGTCTCACCGCAGTAAATCCCGTAACAGGCAAGGAGATACCGATTTATATTTCCGACTATGTTATGATGGGCTACGGTACGGGAGCAATAATGGCAGTACCTGCACATGATACCCGTGACTATGATTTTGCTAAGAAGTTCGGCATTGATATAATCGAAGTAATCAAGGGCGGAGATATTTCAAAGGAAGCGTATACAGGCGACGGCGAAATGGTGAACTCCGGCGAGCTTAACGGCATCACAAACAAAAAGGAAGCTATCGAAAAGATGCTCACCGTACTCGAGAAGCTCGGCTGTGGTGAAAAGGGCGTACAGTACAAGATGAAGGACTGGGCATTCAACCGTCAGAGATACTGGGGCGAGCCTATCCCGATAGTACACTGCCCCGACTGCGGAATTGTTCCCGTTCCTTATGAAGAGTTACCTCTTGAGCTTCCTCCCGTTGAAAACTTCCAGCCCGGACAGGACGGTGAAAGTCCGCTTGCAAAGATAGATTCTTTCGTTAACTGCAAGTGTCCCAAGTGCGGAAAGGACGCAAAGCGTGAGACGGATACAATGCCTCAGTGGGCAGGCTCAAGCTGGTACTTCCTGCGCTACTGCGATCCTAACAACGACAAGGAATTTGCTTCAAAAGAGGCGCTCCAATACTGGCTGCCTGTAGACTGGTATAACGGCGGTATGGAGCATGTTACCCGTCATATGATATACTCACGCTTCTGGCACAAGTTCCTTTATGATATAGGCGAAGTGCCGACCGACGAGCCTTACGCAAAGCGTACCGCACAGGGACTTATCTTAGGTCCCGACGGCGAAAAGATGAGTAAGTCAAGAGGCAATGTTATAGATCCCAACGATGTGGTTGATGTATACGGAGCAGATGTACTGCGTGTGTATGTTCTGTTCATGGGCGACTATGAGCAGGCGGCACCGTGGAATGACAGCAGTATGAAGGGCTGCAAGCGCTTCCTTGACCGTGTATGGAATCTTCAGAATATTCTTGTCAGAGGCGATGAATACTCCGACGAGCTGAGAGCTTCAATGCACAAGACTATCAAGAAGGTAAGCGATGATATTGAGCAGATGAAGTTCAATACAGCTATTGCGGCTATGATGTCGCTGATAAACGAGATAACCGCACTCGGCAGAATAAACGACGCCGAGATGAAGTCGCTGCTTGTAATGCTCAATCCTTTTGCTCCGCATATCACCGAAGAGATGTACAACTCTCTCGGCTACGGCATACTGAATGAGACAGAGTGGGTAACTTATGACGAGGCTCTGTGCGTTGACCAGACGGTTGAAATAGTAGTACAGCTTTGCGGCAAGATCAAGGCTCGTATAAATGTACCGAGCAATGCCGACAAGGACGAGCTTCTTAAGCTCGCTAAGGAGGCTATAGCTCAGTCACTTGAAGGCAAG
The DNA here is from genome assembly GCA_016302655.1 of Oscillospiraceae bacterium. Classification (GTDB taxonomy): domain Bacteria; phylum Bacillota; class Clostridia; order Oscillospirales; family Ruminococcaceae; genus Ruminiclostridium_E. The sequence goes on from JAEDNF010000087.1 coordinate 6,651, forward strand.
ACTATCCGCAAGGAGATAGTAGTACCCGGCAAGTTAGTCAACATCGTAGCTAATTAGTGATAGTATAAGGGGAGCAAAACAAAAGTTTCGGTCAAGCCTTTTCAAAGGCTTGCGGATTTTTAAGGCAGAGCCTTAAACCGCTCTCCGCAGAGAGCGAAACACTCTTAGACAAAACGATTTTTGAAAGGTATAA
>JAEDNF010000088.1 GCA_016302655.1 Oscillospiraceae bacterium
GGTAACATTGATTACGCTTAAAGCTTCTGCGGAAAAGGAAAAATATATGGAAGAAATATTAAGGATAATCAGAAACAAAACTTATCTTGATATGAGCAAAGAAGAGATGATAAGTATAGCAAGAAGAGAATTTCGCAAATTCGATGACGACCGCCTCAAAACAGAGTTTTTGACATTGGCTTTTTCAAAGCTTGATAAGGACAAGCTCAGTATGAGTCCCGAGAAATGCGCCAGACTGCTTGTTGAAAGCGGAACATATGAATCGGGACAGTAGTAAGAAAAGAAGCAGGAAAACGAGATGAAACTTACAGATATATCAACAATAAAAACACTTTTTGAAAAGCACGGCTTTTCGTTCACAAAATCGTTAGGGCAGAACTTTCTTATCAATCCTACGGTATGCCCTAAGATCGCCGAGATGGGCGGAGCCGCAAAGGGCGTAGGAGCGATAGAAATAGGCACGGGCATAGGCGTGCTGACCCGTGAGCTTGCGTCACGCTGTGACAAGGTCGTTGCGATAGAAATAGATACGGGACTGAAACCTATCCTTGATGAAACCCTTGAAGAATTTGACAATGTGGAAGTAATATTCGCCGATGTAATGGAAACCGACCTTGCAAAGCTTATCGGGGAAAAATTCGGCGGAATGGATGTCATCGTATGCGCCAATCTGCCGTATTATATCACCTCGCCCGTTATAATGAAATTGCTTGAAGAAAAACTGCCGATCAAAGCTATAACCGTAATGGTACAGCTGGAGGCGGCAGATAGGATATGTGCGGCGGTAGGAAGCCGTGAGTGCGGAGCTATAACCGCTTCGATAAATTACTACGCAAAGCCGAAAAAGCTGTTCAGAGTGAACAGAGGCTCGTTTATGCCGTCGCCGAATGTAGACAGCGCCGTAATCAGCCTTGAACGGTATGAAAATCCGCCGTATAAAGTCGATAATGAGGAGCTGTTCTTTGAAGTGATAAGACAGGCGTTCTCACAGCGCAGAAAACAGCTTGCAAATCCTGTTTCGGCATATTTCAGACTGCCAAAAGCTGTACTTACCGAGCAGATGGAAAAAAGAGGCATATCTCCTACGGCAAGAGCAGAGGAGCTTGCTATGGACAAGCTGGTTTCTCTTTATGAGATCGTTAAAGAACTGAAAGGATAAAACGGGAGAGCTTCTGCCCGTATTAATCGGATAAAAATTTATCCGAAACTGCTATTCTGTAGCGATTTCTCCTGTCCTTTACTTGACTTTTATGTGATAAAGAGTTATAATTATCGGTAAGCACGAAATTTGGTCGTGCGGTTTTGTTGTGTTTAAAACACAGTTTTCAGACAGGAAAAGAAGGGGTAGGTCGATAAATGGCGTCCGAAAGAATGACGGTTGCAAGAGCTATGGTAAAAGTTCTCGAGGCGGAGGGCATAAAAACGGTTTTCGGTTATCCGGGTGCCGCTATATGTCCGTTTTATGATGAACTTATCAACTCACCGATACACCATGTGCTTGTTCGTCACGAAGCTAACGGCGGTCATGCGGCAAACGGCTATGCCCGTATGACAAGAAAGCCTGCGGTAGCAATCGCTACATCGGGTCCGGGTGCGACAAACCTTATTACCGCTATAGCTACTGCTTATATGGACAGCATACCGATGGTTATAATAACCGGTCAGGTCAGCAGTGAGCAGATAGGCAGGGATGTATTCCAGGAGGCAGATATCACCGGCGCCGCAGAGCCTTTTGTAAAGCACAGCTATCTTGTAAAAAATCCCGATGAAGTTCCCGTCATATTTAAAAACGCATTTTACATTGCAGGCTCGGGCAGACCGGGACCTGTACTTGTTGATATGCCTTTTGACATTCAGAAGGCGCAGATAGATTTCGAGTATCCCGACACGGTCGATATCCGTTCATACAAGCCGAGCGTACAGGGCAACAAGCTTCAGATAAAGCGTGCCGTTGCCGCTATTGAGAAAAGCAAAAAGCCGCTTATCTGCGCTGGCGGAGGAATTTTCACGGCAGGGGCTGAGAATCTTCTCTGCGAGTTTATGCATATTGCGGATATCCCCGTAGTTAATACGATGATGGGTATGAGCAGTGTGCCTGCCGATGATGATTTGTTCTACGGAATGATAGGTATGCACGGCGTAAAGAGCGCAAACTACGCTATCAATAACTGCGACCTGCTTATTCTTCTCGGCGCAAGAGTCGGCGACAGAGCAGTCACCGCTATCAGCAGGCTTGAGGGCGCAACAGTAATACACATAGATGTCGATCCGGCGGAAATAGGCAAGAATTTAGCGGCTACGATTCCTGTTGTAGGCGATGTAAAGAATATCCTCGGCGAGATGATAAAGCTTGCAAAGAACTACGACCACTATGACTGGAAGCAGGAAATAAGCGAGATAAGAAAAACGCAGGACAAGCCTGTTTTGGCTTCGCAGGACGGCTGTGTAAATCCCAAGGCGTTTATAAGAACGCTTAGTGCAAAGCTCCCCGAAAATGTCGTTGTAAGTGCCGATGTAGGACAGAATCAGATATGGACCTGCAATAATATAGGACTTAAAAGCGGAAGATTCATCACTTCGGGCGGTATGGGCACTATGGGCTACTCAATACCTGCGGCTATAGGCGCAAAGGCGGCGTCTCCGACCAGCGAGGTAATCGCAATATGCGGCGACGGCAGCTTCCAGATGCAGTTTATGGAGCTTGCGACTATGATTCAGCACGGTATAGCCGTTAAAGTTATAGTAATGACCAACAACAGACTCGGTATGGTAAGAGAAGTTCAGACAAACACTTATGATAACAGGCTGACGGCGGTATTCCTTGACGGAAGCCCCGACTTTATAAAGCTTGCGGACAGCTACGGTATTCCTGCAAGAAGAGTCACGGATATTGCCGACGCAGACAGTGCGATAAATGATATGCTGTCCTGTGACGGCTGTTATCTGCTTGAAGTCAGGGTTGCCGAGAACGAAAAGACTATACTTTAAAAGGAAGACGCCAATGAAGCATACGATTTCAATACTGGTTGAAAACCACGCAGGCGTACTGGCAAGAGTAGCCGGTCTGTTTGCAAGACGAGGTTTCAATATAGACAGCCTTGCGGTAGGTGTTACAGAGGACGAAAAGATATCACGCATTACCATTATCGCAGACGGAACAGCCTACACCTTAGAGCAGATAGAAAAACAGCTCAATAAGCTGATCGATGTAATAAAGGTGCGCCATCTGCCTGCAGAAGAACTGCTTTCAAGGGAGCTTGTTCTTATTAAGGTTGCGTGTCAGCCTTCACAGAGGGCAGAGCTTATTTCTCTTGCGGAAATAGCAAAGGCTAAGATATCGGATATAACGGTCAACACGATGACGCTTGAATTATCCGACAGCGTACCTCGTATCAAGAATTTTGAAGAGCTTTTACGCCCGTACGGAATTAAGGAAACGGTGCGTACTGGCTCGATAGCTATGCAAAAAGGCGGGGCTTCAATGAAGCTGTAAGCCCGGCTTTGATATACGGAGGCAACACTCCGAAAACAAATTTAAAGGAGATCTTTAAAATGGCAAAACTTTATCATCAGGAAGACTGCAACCTTTCTCTGCTTGACGGCAAGACAGTTGCAATAATCGGTTACGGCAGCCAGGGACACGCTCACGCTCTTAACTTAAAGGACAGCGGCGTGAAGGTAATTATCGGTCTTTACAAGGGCTCTAAGTCATGGGCTAAGGCTGAAGCGGCAGGATTTGAAGTATACACAGCTGACGAGGCTGCAGCAAAGGCTGACATCATCATGATCCTCATCAACGATGAGAGACAGGCTGATCTGTACAAGCAGAGCATCGAGCCCAACCTTACTGCAGGCAAGACACTTGCATTTGCACACGGCTTCAATATCCACTTCGGTCAGATCATTCCTCCCAAAGATGTTGATGTTATCATGGTTGCTCCCAAGGGCCCCGGCCACACAGTTCGTTCAGAGTACACAATCGGCAGAGGCGTTCCCTGCTTAGTAGCAGTACATCAGGACGCAACAGGCAGAGCGCTTGACACAGGTCTTGCGTATGCTGCAGGTATCGGCGGTTCAAGAGCCGGCGTTCTTATGACTACATTCAAGATGGAAACAGAGACAGACCTCTTCGGCGAACAGTGCGTTCTCTGCGGCGGTGTAACAGCTTTAATGAAGGCAGGCTTTGAGACTCTGGTTGAAGCAGGCTACGATCCTCAGAACGCTTACTTCGAGTGCATCCACGAGATGAAGCTCATTGTTGACCTTATCTACAAGGGCGGCTTCCAGATGATGAGATATTCTATATCCGATACAGCCGAGTTCGGCGACTATGAGATAGGCAAGAGACTTATCACAGAGGATACCAAGAAGGAAATGAAGAAGGTTCTCGGCGAGATTCAGGACGGTACATTCGCACGCAACTGGATCATGGAGAACAAGATGGGCCGTTCACACTTCAATGCAGTAAGACGCATCGAAGGCGAACAGCAGCTTGAGCAGGTTGGTAAGGAGATCCGTAAGCTCTACGCATGGAACGATGACGAAGGTAAGTCTATGGATGAAATCGCTGACGCTAAGTTCGGCAAGTAATCCGGCAATCTGTTAAATGAAATAAACATGAACGGCTCTTGAATTTTCGGGAGCCGTTTTTGCGTGTCGAAAAGCGATATTTTTAATAATAAGAAGTTTTTGACAGTAATCGGCGGTACTAAGTGCGGTACCGCCGATTGCTTATGTCATTTTTGCATATAGGCATATACTGATTGGTGCAAATTTACATTGACATAAAATCGGAAATAATTTATAATAAAAAAGGAATATATTTTGTTAATTTTTAAAAGGCTGACATCATTAAATGTGTTGGTAAAAGGAGGATATTATGAAAAGAATAAAAAAGCTGCTTTTAGGACTGGTTACCTTTGCGGCTATGGCTGTGCTCTGTGCGGTGTGTGTAGGCGCAGAAACAGCGGGGGATTATGATTACACCGTACTTGATGACGGTACTGTCAAGATAACGGGATACAGCGGAATTGCATCTGTACTTGAAATACCGGAAAGCATTGGCGGCTGTAAAGTAACAGAAATAGGTTCAAGCGCTTTCAGCGGTAACAGCACACTTACTAAGGTAGTAATACCTGATAGTGTGACTTCAATCGGTGCTTCAGCATTTTATAATTGTTCATTGCTCAGTAATGTAACACTTTCAAAAAACATTAAAGCGATTTGGGCGTATGCGTTTTATGGTTGCACCAAACTTACAAGCATAACGATACCTAAAACTCTTGAAAGCTGCGGTGGCTGTGCCTTTGAAAAAACCGGTATTACAAAAGCCAATATTGAAAACGGCGCGACATCGGTTGTTGACGAGTTATTTTTTAACTGTACTACTCTTAAAGAAGTAACTATACCCGATACAGTTATCTCTATAGGCAATGATGGCGGCGAAGGTGCATTCAGCGGATGTTCAAGCCTGACAACAATCACTATTCCCAATAGCGTAAAATCTATCGGCGGAAGTGCATTCAGCAGATCAGGCTTAGTTTCTATAACTATCCCCGATAGCGTTACATCTATTGGCAGCAGCGCTTTTTATGATTGCTCGGCATTGAGCAAAATAACTCTTCCAAAATATATTACAACAATCGGAAGTTATGTGTTTTACGGTTGCACCGGACTTACAAGCATAACAATACCTAAAACTCTTGAAAGCTGCGGCGGCTATGTCTTTGAAAAAACCGGTATTACAAAAGCCGAGATTGAAAACGGTGCGACGTCGGTTCTTGCCAGTCTATTCACTAACTGTACTACACTTAAAGAAGTAATAATACCCGACACAGTTATCTCTATCGGCAACAGTGCATTCAGCGGATGTTCAAGCCTGTCAAAAATCACTATTCCCGATAGCGTAACATCTATCGGCGGAAGTGCATTCAGCAGATCAGGCTTAGTGTCAATAGCAATACCGTATAAGATAACCGAAATTAGCAGCTCGGCTTTTTTGAATTGCTCTTCGCTTGAGGAAGTGTCTTTACCCTCAAATCTGAAAGCTATCTATACATCTGCTTTCAATAATTGCACTTCTCTTAAATCTATTGCAATTCCAGACATGGTCACAAGTATTGGTGGCTCCGCTTTTTATAACTGTAACTCCTTGGTTTCTGTCGAAATACCCGATAGTGTGACAAGTATAGGATCTGAAGCTTTTTACAAATGTATTTCGCTTACCTCGGTTAAAATACCCGCAGGTGTTAAACAAATAGGTTCATATGCTTTCGGATATTATTATGACAGCGAAACAAGTGTAAGAACAAAAATCCCCGGTTTCAAAATCTACTGCTACTCCGGTACAGCCGGCGAAACCTACGCAAAGGAAAACGGCTTTACTTATGAACTGTTAGTCCACACCCACTCATACGGCGCATGGACAACAACAAAAGCGGCAACCTGCACAGCTTCAGGCACACAGACACGCAAATGTTCCTGCGGTGCTACCGAAACAAAGACTGTTTCGGCACTTGGTCACAACTATGTAACATCCGTAGTAAAACCCACCTACACAGCCAAAGGCTACACCCTTCACAAATGTTCAAGGTGCGGTAACAGCTATAAGGACAACTACACCGATAAGCTCACCCTGCCTTCAGTAACCGGCTTAAAGCTCGGCGGTCGTGCTTCCAACGCTCTCCGCCTTAACTGGAACAAGAATACATCTGCCAGAGGCTACATAATCGAGCAGTACAAGAGCGGTAAGTGGGTAAGAATTGCTAAGATAACAAGCAACGCTACAACCACCTACCGTGTAA